>CAJJAN010000042.1 GCA_905182145.1 uncultured Pelagibacteraceae bacterium | reverse complement strand
ATAGGTGTTAGTTGTTATTACTTGTGCTCCTGCGTTGATATAATCAAGATGAACTTGTTTTAATATTTCAGTATTGCGTGAAGCTGTACCACACCAGGATTCGTCCATTTCGATACCACGTTTTTGTAATTCAGTGCCAACTCCACCATCAAGAATAACCAATTCATTCTGATTAAGTTTTTCTTTTATTTTTAAATAACGATTTGAGTATGAAATCATGGCAGCATAATTGACTAATAAAAACTATTAGTCAATTATGATTTAGCAAAGTTATTTTTTAACTTTTGCAAACATAGCGGCAGTATGTTCGCCACCATTAAATAATTGTTTAGCGCTACTCATGTCAGAAATTTCAGACCAATGGTCTGCTATACTATCAGGATTGATGTCATCACCAGAAAAACCAACACCTGCTGCTTGAGAAATTTCAACTTTTGCAAATACACCTGCACCTGCAGATAACATAATACCAGTAGGGGCATCTTCTGAAGCCATAAATAGAACAGCAGGAGATACACTTTCAGGTTTTAATTGTTTAAGTACTTCTTCCGGCATTCCTAGATTTTCAGTCATTCTAGTTGCTGCAACTGGTATCAAAGAATTTACTTTAATATTATTTTTTTGACCTTCAATTCTTAAAGTGTTCATTAGTCCAACAACACCAAGCTTTGCTGATCCATAGTTAGCTTGACCAAAGTTACCAAATACACCTGAAGATGATGAAGTCATAATAATTCTACCGTATTGTTGCTCAACCATAACTGGCCAAACAGCTTTAGTACAATAAACAGAGCCCATCAAGTGAACATCAACAACAAATTCAAAGTCATCTAAAGTTACTTTAGCAAATGATTTATCTCTTAATACACCAGCATTATTTACAAGTACGTCAATTCGACCGTATGCGTTCATTGCGTCATCAACTAATTTTTGAACACCTTCTTTGTCAGTTACGCTAGATCCATTAGAAATAGCTTCACCACCCATATCTTTAATCTCTTGAACTACTTTATCAGCAGCTTCACTTGATCCACCAGAGCCATCTACAGCTCCACCAAGATCATTAATTACTAATTTTGCACCACGTTGTGCAAATTGAAGGGCATGGCAACGACCTAAGCCTCCACCTGAACCGGTAACGATTACAACTTTATTTTCGAAACTTATTGTCATTTATGAACTCCTAATCAACTCTTTTAATTTAGAAAAATTACTTATAACTAAATCAGCTTCATTGTAAATATCTTTGTTATCAGTGTAGCCGTAGTCAACCAAAACAATAGGTATTCCTGCACCTTGTGCTGACTTTAAATCTGTTATGCTGTCACCAATCATTACAGCTTCATCTTTTGACATATTAAGATGCTCTAGAGTTTTAAGTATTGGCATTGGATGTGGTTTGCGTTTTTCAAATGTGTGTGCGCCAACTAAATAATCAAATAAATGTAAAACATCTAATTTTTCTAAAAGAGTATTACTTAATTTTTCATCTTTGTTAGTACAAACTGACAATGTGATATTGTTATCTTTTAAAAATACCAATGTCTCTTTTACGTTATCGTAAAGTTTACTGTCATCATCTATGTTTTCTGTATAGTGACTTAAGAAAAGTTCAAGCATAGTATCAAGCTTGGCATCATCGAATTCAATTTTTTTAGCTAGCATTGTTCGGCGTATTAGTTCACGACCACCATAACCAACCCAATCTCTTATTTCTTCTAGTGTAACCGGCGGCTCACTGTAATGTTCGAGCATGTAGTTAACGGAGTTTCTAAAGTCCGGAGCGGTATCAACAAGTGTGCCATCTAGATCAAACAACATCATTTTTCTGTTAGTAATAGGCATATCTTTATAGTAAATTTCTGAAATAATTATTTAAGGTACTTTAGGGTCTTTATCCATTATTTTCATAAAAAAATCCAATGAAAAAATTAACTACTATTATATTAGCAGCTGGCAAGGGCACTAGGATGAATTCAACTTTATCTAAAGTCCTTCATCCAATTGCAAATCAATCAATGTTATCACATGTTGTTGATACGAGTAAAAAATTAAATTCCGATAAGATTATTATTGTTGTAAATAAAGATTTTAAAATTCCAAAAATAAAAGCTGATTCAAAAATTATTTATGTAATACAAAAAAATCAACTTGGTACTGGTGATGCAATCAAATCATGCTTAAAAAATATTGATAAAAATAATAATAAAGTTTTAGTTTTATACGCTGACGTTCCTCTAATTAATACCTCAACTTTAAGTAAGCTAATAAATTTAAGATTTAAAAATGAGGTTAAGATCTTAGCCTTTAAAAAAACTGAAGAAAATAATTATGGGAAATTAATAATTAAAAATAGTTTAGTTGAAAAAGTTATTGAAGCAAAAGAATTCAAAACTAGGAATCAACCAATTGACTGTAATTCTGGTATTTTTTGTGCAAGTGCTGAAGGATTGCTCAGATTGATACCAAAGATTAAAAATAACAATACTAAAAAAGAGTATTATTTAACTGATTTTTTTGAACTTGCCTTTAACTCAAAATATCATACAAAAGTAATCTATGGATCTGAACAAGAATTCATGGGTATTAATAACAAAGTAGAATTAGCTCAAGCCGAAAAAATAATGCAAAATAAATTAAGAGAAAAATTTTTAAAACAAGGCGTTACTTTAATTGACCCTGAAACAGTTTATTTTTCTAAAGATACAAAAATTGGAAAAGATGTAACTATCTATCCCAATGTATTTATTGGACCTAAAGTAGCTATAGGTAACAGCTCAATTATTCATCCATTTACTCACCTAGATGATTGTAAGATTGGTAAAAATGTAAATATTGGCCCCAATGCAAGAATAAGACCTGGGTCTGATATAGGAGATGAAGCTAGAATTGGTAATTTTGTTGAAATAAAAAAATCAAAAATTGGCAAGGGCTCAAAAGTAAATCACCTAGCATATGTTGGTGACGCTATACTTGGTAAAAATGTTAACGTTGGTGCAGGTACCATTACTTGCAATTACGATGGTAAAAATAAGTACGTTACTAAAATAGGTGACAATGCTTTTATTGGATCAAATTCTTCATTGGTAGCCCCACTTAAGATTGAAAAGGATGCGTACATTGGATCAGGTTCAGTTATAACTAAAAATGTTTCAAAAGGTGCACTTGCTGTTGGACGTAATCAGCAAACAGAAATTAAAAATTGGTCAAAGAGACTAAAGAAAAAATAAATTATGTGTGGAATAATTGGAATTGCATCTAAAGAACCGGTAGCAGCAAAAATAATGTCAGGTTTAAAACGATTAGAATATAGAGGCTATGACTCTGCTGGTATTTCAATTCAAAATAACTCTGCAATTCTAGAACGAAAAACACAAGGTAAATTGTCCAATTTAATTAATTCTTTAGACAATGAATCAATCGATGGGCCGACTGGCATTGGTCATACGCGCTGGGCAACCCATGGCATGCCTTCTGATAGAAACGCTCATCCACATTCTTCAGCAAAAGTTTCATTAGTGCATAATGGTATCATTGAAAATGCCAGTGAATTAAAAAAAGACTTAATTAAAACTGGTTATCAATTTTTATCGGATACAGATTCAGAAGTTATTACAGCACTAATTACTAACTCGCTAGATAATGGTAAGTCTCATCTTGAGGCTGTTAAGGAAACTATTAAAGTCCTTAAAGGTTCATATGCTCTTGCCATAATATTTACGGACTTAGAAAATACCATTATTGGTGCAAAAAATGGCAGTCCATTAGTGGCTGGATTAAATGGTGTTAGTCATTTTCTTGGCTCAGATAGTTTAGCTTTGACTTCATTGGCTACTAAAGTTTGTTTCTTAGAAGATGGAGACTTAGCCGTTTTAAAGGCTACTAGTATTGAAATATTTGATGTAAATGGCAATTTAGCTAATCGACCATTTGAGAATAATGCTACTACAGATACTGAAGTAAGTAAGGGTAGTTTTACTCACTTTATGGAAAAAGAAATTCATGAACAGCCTCGTGCAGTAGGTGATACCATTAGACAATTCATTGATTATGACAACCAAGCAATAAAGATTGATAATTTAAATTTAGATTTAGCAAATACTAGAAAAGTATATCTGATTGCATGCGGAACTGCGTATTACTCTTGTTTGTTGGCAAAATATTATTTTGAACATTATGCAGGTATTTCAGTTGAATGTGATATGGCTTCAGAATTTAGATATCGTAGCCCACTTATCGATGCAGATACATTATGTATTTTTGTATCTCAATCTGGAGAAACTGCCGACACCCTTGCTGCACTAAAATATGCTAAAGAAAAAAAATCTACGACATTAAGTATCGTTAATGTGGTCAATAGTTCTATAGATAGAGAGAGTAAACACTCATTATATACTAAAGCAGGTCCAGAAATTGGGGTGGCTTCTACCAAAGCATTTACTTCTCAAGTAGCAGCACTTCTATCTTTAACTATTCATCTTGGTACTGAAAATGGTTCAATATCAGCGGAACAAAATAAAAATTTATCTAAAGATCTATTAGAAGCACCTAAATTTATAGAAGAAGCAATTAAGCGATCATATAAATTAAAAGAACTTGCCCCAGTTATGGCAAATGCTAAAGGTGCAATGTATTTAGGTCGAGGCACTTCATTTCCATTAGCATTAGAAGGTGCGCTAAAGTTTAAAGAAATTTCATATATTCACGCAGAGGGTTACCCAGCAGGAGAGATGAAACATGGACCATTAGCATTGATTGAAAAAGATTTACCCGTGGTATGTATTGTTCCACCAGGACCACTATTTCATAAAACTATTTCGAATGTTCAAGAGGTTATATCAAGAGGTGGTAAAGTTTTACTGATTACTGACGAGGTAAGTTTAGAGGCAGATTCAGAAAATATCTGGGATATCTTTCGCCTACCCAATATTAATTCAACTATTGAAGGCTTGGTTTATTCAGTGCCTATTCAAATGTTAGCTTATTACACCGCTTTAGAAAAAGGCAACGATGTTGATCAGCCTCGTAATCTTGCTAAATCAGTAACTGTAGAGTAGACTTATTATATATAATAATTTTTGGGGAAAATTATGAGTGAAACTAAATGGGAATATAAAATTGTTAATCATAGTAATTCGACAACTATGGGTTATTCAAATCCAGAAACTGAAGACTTTAAAGAAAAGCATAAGGATAAGGATTGGAAGCTTGAAATGATGAATATTGCTATCAACAAACTTGGTCATGAAGGCTGGGAAATGGTTGGTATAAATGGCAACAATGAAATCTATCTAAAGCGTAAAATTTAATTTTATCATGCAACAGATCTCAATTTTACTACCTGTACTTACTTTAGCTTTTTGGACATTTATTATCTTTGCGATAATGGCTCCTGCCAGATTTTATTTCTTAAGAATCAAGCACCCACAAACTGCAGCACATACAAAAGATCTTAAGGGATTGCTGCCACCATGGACTGAAAGAGTAGGCGATAATTATAATCATTTATTTGAACAACCTGTTGCTTTTTATGTAATAGCAATATCAATAGCGATTACTAATAATATTGAACCTCTTATGATTCAACTAGCTTGGGCTTATGTTGCTCTTAGAGTGCTGCACTCAATAGTTCAAATAACATTTAATTTTGTGCCATTACGCTTTACTTTATTTGTTACAAGCTGGCTTATCTTGGGCTATATGATTGCTTTTACAATCTTTAAATACATTTAAAGTCCAAAATCATACATGGATAAATTTAAAAATTTAATTGTTCTAGGCCCACTAATTTATGCTATTCATCATTTTGAAGAACACATAATATTTAACTTTATAGAGTGGAAATTACAATATTTTCAACATTCTGCAGCTGCCTTATCCACTGAAGCAATTTTATCTATATTAACTTGTATTCTTGTTATATTTGCTCTTCTTCACTTAGTAAAAAATAATAGAGCTAGCGCACATGTGATTTTGTTTATGTTATTTGCAACTCAAGTAATCAATGCTTTTTACCATATTTTCTTTAGTTTTTATTTTAGTGACTTTAGTCCTGGTACAGTCACTGCAGTTATTCTTTATCTTCCAGTGAACTTTTTAATTATGCAAGCAGCATTTAAGGAGGGTTACTTGAAAAGTTATTTTGAATACGGGTGTATAGCTTTTTTAGGAACAACAACTTTTATTTTATTTGAAATATTTGGACCCGGCATTATTGGCTTAGCAATTATATTTAGTCTTATGTATTACTTTTATTTTAATAAGCGGCTAAGTAACAACAAATAATTATATATGGATTATCTAAAATCTCAGAAAATAATACATTGGCTAATGGCTATTGCAATTATGATTGATTTAAGAGTAGCTCAAAAATTTGGTGGAGAAATGGAATTATGGGATCGATTAGAATCTCGAGCGGATCACGCTACAATGGGCTTAATCATTACTTTTTTATTAATCTTGCGAATAATTCTTCGTTATCGATACGGCGCACCTAGCTTGCCAAGCTCAACGTCAAAATGGCAAGCCTACGCGGCTCACGCGGGACATTATGGATTATACATTTTAATGGGAACGTTGGTACTAACAGGAATAGTTTCAGCAACTTTTGCCTCAGATCCAATAATAGTATTTGGTTCGTATGATCTTGCCTTTGCAAATCATAATCTAAATTTTTTTATGATAGTAAGAGGGATTCATGAATTTTGTACAAATGCAATTATTGTCTTAATCCTAATTCATATTCTTGCGGCCATTTATCATCACTTTATTTTAAAAGATAATACTACATTGAATATGTCAAAGTTTTGGACAACAAAACAAACTGGCAAACAAAGTTAGTATTAAGTAATAACTAATCGTCTTTAAATTAATTTACTTAATAAATTCTATTTCTTTAATAAAGAGTTCAGCAGAATGATCTCTACCAAAAGCAACTAGGCCTATAGAAGTAATTTTTTTTGGATTAATTTTACTACTCATTAACATACCTGATTTTTTAAATTCATTAATTGGTAAAATAAATTCATTAAAGTTTTCATTAACAGTAAATTCGGATTGATAATATTGCCAAGGCAATTTAGTTCCAGTAGTTCTTAAGAAAACAAAATATTTTTGATTATTGCCTTTAGCTATTAATTTTATTAAATTTATATCTTCTAGATTAATACTTCGTAGGTCTCTTCTGATTTGAATAAAGCCACCATTATTCTCAGTAGTTACATTGCCTGTTAAAAGAGCAATTGTTTTACCTTCAATATCTTTAAACTCAACACCACCTGTTGAAACTCCACCCATCACAGTATCTGCAACGTAGTTCCATTGATTTGGTTCTTGAAAGTTATCTTTAAACATTGTTTCGGCAAAATTATTACTAGAGATAGTAACTAAAAAGATGAGAAATAGAGATAGTCTTAAAAATTTGTTATTTTTCATATGAAGCAGTTACGTTATAGACTTAATATACGACAAATTCCTATAAAAACTATTAAATTTCAGCTACTTCAACAGAAAGTCTAGTATTTTACATTATTTAGTAATATAACTTCGCTCTATGAATTCATGGACTAAAGATAGCTGGAGATCATTTCCTGCCAAGCATTTACCAGAATATCCTGATGCTGATAAGCTTGTTAAGGTAGAATCTGATCTATCTAAGTATCCACCAATTGTATTTGCTGGTGAAGCTAGAGAACTTAAAAGAAATCTTGCAAAAGTTGCGGATCGTAAAGCGTTCTTATTACAAGGTGGCGATTGTGCTGAAAGCTTTAAAGATTTTAATGCTGATTATATCAGAGACTCTTTCAAAGTATTATTACAGATGTCAGTAATCTTAACTGCTGCTGGTAACTTACCAGTTGTTAAAGTCGGGAGAATGGCAGGACAATTTGCTAAACCAAGAAGTGCACCTACTGAAGTAATTGATGGAGTAGAACTAGATAGTTATAAAGGTGACATTATTAATGGCATGAAGTTTACAGCAGAAGATCGTATTCCAGATCCAGAAAGAATGGTGAGAGCTTACACTCAAGCTGCTGCATCGTTAAATTTACTACGTGCATTTGCTAAAGGTGGATTTTCAGATTTAAATAAAGTGCATTCATGGAATATGGGTTTTGTTGAAGATAGTGCGCAAGGTGAAAAATATAAAATTATTGCTGATAAAATTTCAGATACTTTAGGTTTTATGGAAGCTATTGGTATATCAGCAAAAACATCGCGGCGTTTACGCAACGTTGATTTCTACACAAGTCATGAGGCTTTGTTATTGCCATATGAAGAAGCGCTAACGCGAGTAGATAGTACTACAGGAGAAATTTATAATACTGCTGCACACATGGTTTGGATAGGCGATCGAACTCGCCAACCAGATGGAGCACATGTTGAATACTGTCGTGGTATTCAAAACCCAATCGGTATCAAGTGTGGACCATCGCTTTCAGCGGATGAACTTAAAAAATTATTAGATATTTTAAATCCTGAAAATGAAGCTGGAAGAATTACATTAATATGTCGTTTTGGTGCTGAAGAAGTCAATACTGGACTTCCAAAACTTCTTAAGCCATTTCAAAATTCTGAACACAACTTAGTTTGGTCGTGTGATCCAATGCATGGCAATACAGTCAAAGCTTCATCAGGCTATAAAACAAGAGCCTTTGGAAATGTTTTAAAAGAAGTGAATTCTTTTTTTGATATTCATCATGATATGGGAATGTATCCTGGGGCAGTTCATCTAGAAATGACTGGTCAAAATGTGACTGAATGTGTTGGTGGAGCGCAGGCAATTAAAGATGATGATCTATCTGCAAGATACCATACACATTGCGACCCTAGATTGAATGCAAGTCAGGCAATTGAACTAGCATTTTTGATATCTGATAAGCTAAAAGAGTCAGAAACTCCAGATAATCAAAAAATTACAATTGCTTCCTAATTACAACTGCTTTAACAAGTTGTAGTATCAAAAAATGTCAGAGAACTTAAATATATTATTAGCTCAAACTAATCCAATTGTTGGCAATATTGAGCACAATAGAGATCTAGTTTTAGATATAGTTAGCAAAAACAAGAATGCAGACTTAATTATATTTACAGAGTTAGTACTCAGTGGTTATCCGCCAGAAGACTTAGTTTTAAAATCTGCTTTTCAAAACAAAGTATGTGATGCATTTCATGAAATTATGGACGCCTCAGTTGAAAGTGAATCTTATATAATAATTGGAAGGCCCTGGAAGGAAAATGAGCAACTGTATAATGCTGCAATTGTACTTCATAAAGGCAAAGTATTTCATCGACATTTAAAAAATACACTTCCCAATTATGGAGTATTTGATGAAAAGAGAATTTTTGCAGCGGGAGATGAGAGCAGTTTTTTTGAAATTAAAGGGAATAAGATTGCCTTGTTCATTTGTGAAGAAATCTGGGATTCTGAAACTTATAAAAAAGTAGAAGGGAAAGATTGTGATTTAGTGGTTACAATAAATGCCTCACCATTTGAATATCAAAAAATAATTCAGCGTGAAAATTTAGCAATAGAATTATCAAAAAAAATTGATGCACCAGTTGTGTATGTTAATCAGGTTGGTGGACAAGATGAAATTGTTTTTGATGGAAGTTCCTTTATTGCAGATGCGCACAAAGTACTTAGAAGATTACCGGCATGTGAAAGTGCTACAGATTTAGTTACTTTTGATAAGGATAAAAAAGAGTTTTCATTTAGTGAGAAAATTTTTGAAGAAAAAAGTGAACAAGAAGTCTTATATTCAAACTTAGTATTAGGACTAAAGGACTATATAGAAAAAAATAATTTTCCTGGCGTAGTTATTGGAATTTCAGGTGGAATTGATAGTGCGTTTAGTGCATGTGTTGCTGTAGATGCACTTGGTAGTGATAAAGTTAAAGGAATTATGATGCCATCAAAATATACTAGCAATGCCAGTGTGGAAGATGCGACTCTATTAGGAAAAAATCTGAATATAGAAATGATGTCACTTTCCATCGAAGAAGCTGCCTTGGCTTATGAATCGACTCTAAAAAATGTTTTTGAGGGAACACAACAAGATATAACTGAGGAAAATATTCAATCACGCATTAGAGGCATGCTTCTAATGGCATATTCAAATAAATTTGGTTATATGGTTATTACCAATGGTAATAAATCTGAAGTTTCTGTTGGATACTCAACACTTTACGGTGATATGTGTGGTGGTTTTTCAGTTATTAAGGATCTTTATAAGGTAGATGTTTACAAGCTAGCTGAATGGAGAAACGACAACTATCCAAGTATTTCATTACATAAAAAAAAGAATATTGTGCCTGTTAATATTATTACTAAGGCTCCAACCGCTGAACTTAAACCAAATCAAAAAGATGAAGATAGTTTGCCACCTTATGAAATCTTAGACAAAATCCTTTATGAGCTAGTAGAAAAAGAAAGTTCTGTGACTGATATAGTTAACTTAGGTTTTAACGAAGATACAGTTATCAAAGTTCAGGGTTTGCTCTATAATTCAGAATATAAACGGAGACAATCAGCCCCGGGTGTAAAGGTTTCAGAGAGAAATTTTGGGTTAGACCGAAGATATCCAATAACAAATCGTTTTCGCGATACAAAAAGGTAAAAGAATGACAGTAACAACAAGATTTGCTCCAAGTCCAACAGGCTTAATTCATTTAGGAAATATTCGAACAGCACTTATCAATTGGTTATTTGCAAGAGTAAATAATGGTAAATTCATTTTAAGAATTGATGACACTGATGCTGAGCGATCACGACAGGAATATGCAGATAAGATTAAACATGATCTTGACTGGTTAGGAATTAACTATGATGAAACTTTTGATCAATCTTCAAGATTTGATGTTTATGATAAAAGGTTTCAACAGCTTAAAGATAGTGGCAGAGTTTATGCGTGTTATGAAACAGCAGAAGAATTAGATCGAAAAAGAAAATTGCAAAGTGCTACTGGTGGTAAACAAGTTTATGATAGATCAGCATTAAAATTAAGTGATCAACAAAAAAAAGATTTTGAAGCTGAAGGTAGAAAACCCCATTGGCGTTTTTTGATGAACTCTGAAAGAGTTGAATGGGATGATTTATTAAAAGGTAAAATTAGTATCGATTTAACTAGTCTATCTGACCCAGTTTTAATACGAGCTGATGGAGTTCCATTATATACATTTACTTCAGCAGTTGATGATATTGACTATAAAGTCACAAATGTAATTCGTGGCGATGATCATACTTCTAATACTGCAGTTCAAATTGAACTAATTAACGCACTTGATAACTGTAATATAACATTTGCACATCATGCACTTTTACAAGCAGCCTCTGGAGACAAATTATCAAAACGTGATGGTGTAATTTCAATTGAGAGCTTTAGAGAGCAAAACATGGAGCCGTTAGCTATTCTTAGTTTACTTGCGACTATTGGCACCTCTAATTCGATAGAGCTAAAAGACAATATTCAACAAATTATAGATGAATTTAGAATTGAAACTATCTCAACCTCTCCTGGCCGAATTGAAACTGATCTTTTAAATGCACTAAATAAAAAAATTGTCCAAGGCTTTAGTTTTAACGATGTAAAAGACCGTCTAGCTAATGTTGATGACCGCATAGATGAACTATTTTGGGACTCTGTTAAAGGAAATTTAGCCACAGTAGAGGATGTAAAAAGTTGGGCAGATATTGTGTTTAATGAAGATAAAATCGAAGTTGAAGATAAAGAGTTTATACAACAAGCTTTAAGCGTAATTCCTCCAGATCCTTGGGATGAAAATACTTGGGAATTATGGACAAGTGAAATTAAGCAACTTACAGGTAGAAAAGGTAAGGAGCTATTTTTACCGTTAAGAGAAGCTTTTACTGGTATGAAGCACGGTCCTGAGATGAAGCAATTAATTCAATTATTAGGCAGAGAAAAGATACTCAATAGAGTCAATATCTAAATGGACTATCAATTTTACGATACATATTCTAATACCAAAAAGTCATTTACACCTTTAGACGCTTCGAATGTTCGCATGTATGTATGTGGGCCCACCGTCTATGATTACGCTCATGTTGGCAATGCACGACCAGTAATTGTTTTTGATATTGTGTATCGAATGTTAAATCTTAAGTATGGCGCTGAGCATGTTACCTATGTGCGAAATATAACTGATGTAGACGATAAGATTATTGAAGCATCAAATTCCCTCAATGAAGATATTAGTACACTAACTGAGCGAACAATAAATTATTTTCATGATGATGCTAGCTATGTTGGCGCTCTTCAGCCTAATGTTGAACCAAAAGCCACTGATCATATTCCAGAAATGATTAATATTATTGAAAAGTTAATAAAAAAAAATCATGCATATGAAGCAGATGGAAATGTTTTATTTGCAGTGAATACGTTTGATAAGTATGGAAACCTATCTGGTAAATCACTTGAAGATTTGATAGCTGGTTCAAGAGTGGAAGTAGCTAACTATAAAAAAAATCCTGCCGACTTTACATTATGGAAACCATCTAAAGCTAATGAACCCGGTTGGGATAGTCCATGGGGCAAAGGACGTCCAGGTTGGCACATTGAATGTTCAGCAATGAGTGAAAAATACCTTGGCCAAACATTTGATATTCATGGTGGTGGACAAGATTTAACATTTCCACATCATGAAAATGAAATTGCACAAAGTGAAAGTTGTAATGATAAAAAATTTGCAAATTTTTGGATGCATAATGGCTTCCTTTCCATTGAAGGGGAAAAAATGTCTAAGTCATTAGGCAACTTTATTACTATTAATGAACTAAAAGACACATACCAAGGTGAAGTTATACGATTTAATATGATGTTAACTCACTATCGTCAGCCATTAAATTGGACTGAAAAGAGTTTGCTGGATTCTAAAAAAACTCTCGATAAGTGGTATAAGATTATAGGAACGTATGACAAGCCATTAGCTAGCAAAAGCGATCTAATATCTCAAAAGATGTTAAGTGCGCTAGCTGATGATGTTAATACACCTCAAGCTATAGCAGAGTTGCATCAACTTTATAAAGTAGCAAATGATGGGGATGTAGATGCCTTGGAAATATTTTATAATTCATGTCAATTTTTAGGTATTTTGATTTCAGATTATAATTCTTGGAGTTCATGGCAGTCAAAAACTATGGATATTGATGAAAATCTTATCAATGGACTTATTGAAAAGCGCAATGAAGCAAGAAGCGCTAAAGATTTCCCTGAAGCTGATCGAATTAGAGATGAACTATTAAATTTGGGTGTTATACTTGAAGATAAAGATAATAAAACAACATGGAAATTGAAGTAGTGACTAAAGAAAGATTATATATTTTTGATACAACTTTAAGAGATGGAGCTCAGACTCATGGTGTAGATTTCAATGTTGATGAAAAGAAGATTATAGCAAATAAATTAGATCTTCTTGGAGTAGATTATATTGAAGGTGGTTGGCCAGGAGCTAATGCTACCGATACAACTTTTTTCAATGAAAAATTAAATTTTACTAACGCTTCTTTCACTGCCTTTGGTATGACAAAAAAAATTGGTCGAAGTGCAGAAAATGATCCTGGATTAGCTTCTTTAATAAACACCAGTGCAACTTCTGTTTGTATTGTTGGAAAAAGTTGGGACTTTCATGTTGAATTGGCGTTAGAAATAAAATTAGAAGAAAATCTAGAAAATATTCAGCAGTCAATTGAGTTCATTGTTAAAAATAATAAAGAAGCTCATTTTGATGCGGAACATTTTTTTGATGGGTATAAGGCAAATAAGGAATATGCCTTAAAATGTTTACAAGCAGCAGCAGATGGTGGTGCCCGGTGGATAATATTATGTGATACCAACGGCGGAACCTTGCCCCATGAAATAGCAGAGATTGTTAGTGAAGTTGTTAAGATAATTCCAGGTAGCAAGCTTGGTATTCATGCTCATAATGATACAGGAAATGCGGTTGCTAACTCTCTTACAGCAATTCATGCTGGTGTAAGACAAGTACAAGGTACAATTAATGGTTTAGGTGAGAGATGTGGTAATGCTAATTTAGTTTCAATCATTCCAACATTATTATTGAAGCCATATTTCAAAGATAATTTTGAATTAACAATTTCTGTAGATAATTTAAAATTATTAACTGATTTATCTCGCTTACAAGATGAAATTCTTAACAGATCTTCCAATAGAAATGCGCCATATGTAGGTGCATCGGCTTTTGCGCATAAGGGTGGTTTGCATGCTTCAGCCGTAAATAAAGATCCAAAAACTTATGAGCATATAGAACCAAGCATAGTAGGAAATCAAAGACAAATTGTAATTTCTGAACAGTCTGGAAAATCAAATATTATTTCTAAATTAAAGTCAGCTGGAATTAGCGTTAATGAAGATGATCAGTCGATACAAAAAATACTCGATCGTGTTAAAGAAAGAGAATTCACTGGCTATACATATGATGGTGCAGACGCATCCTTTGAATTATTGGTTAAAAAAGTTTTAGGTCAATTTACAGAATTTTTTGCAACTAAAAGCTTCAAAATCAATATTGAAAATACTGGCGATGAAGGAAGTACACTATCTAAAGCCGAAGTTATATTTGTAGTTGGTGGCAAGGATGTTAGTGGCTCTGGAGAAGGTAATGGACCCGTTAATGCTTTAGATAAAGCTATTCGAATGAGCTTTCAGTCGAGCGGTTATGCAAATTATGTTAAAGATTTAAATCTAATTGATTATAAGGTTAGAATTTTGAACACTGGTACTGATGCAATAACAAGAGTATCGATTGAAAGTGTAGACAAAGAAGGCAAGAGTTGGTTTACAGTCGGCGTATCTGACAATATTATAGAAGCATCATTTAAAGCTTTAATAGATAGCGTTGAATATAAGCTAATGAAAGACAAGGCGCAGCCAATTACTTAAATTTAATGTCACATTTAAAACCAACCATCATTTTAGTTGATACCCAACTTGCGGAAAATATTGGCTTGGCTGCTAGAGCAATGTATAATTTTGGACTGGTAGATCTTTTTTTAGTACGTCCAAAAATTGAATGGCCGTCAGAAAAAGCAGCAGCAGTTTCAGTTGATGCCTTACCAATAATTAATAACGCTAAATACTTTGACTCATTAAGAGAGGCATTGGTTGGAATTCAGTACTCATATGCATTTACAGCAAGAAGAAGAGAAATGGATAAAAGAGAAATTTCTAATGAAGAGGCAATCAAAAAAATAGTTTTAAATGAAAATCAAAATACTAACATTGCGATAGTATTTGGAGGCGAACAGTCTGGCTTGACTAACGATGACTTGTCTTTAGTTAGTGAGTGCGTATCTATTGAAACAGACAACTTATTTAGCTCACTAAATCTATCACATGCTGTTACAGTGTTTTGCCATAGCCTATTTGCAGCCAAAGATTCTCTAGCAACCATATCAGCTGGAAAAAAAGAGGCTCGAACTGTTGATCATAGCAAATTACATCATTTTTTTGATCATTTGGAACGCGAACTAGATATTCGTGGTTTTTTTGAGCCAGTTGAAAAAAAGCCAAGTATGGTAATAAAACTGCGAAATATCTTCCATAGAGCAGAACTAAGTGACAGAGAAATTGCTTCACTTCGTGGGGTTTTAACCTCCCTTACAAAATATAAGGAAAAACAAGAAGATTAGGCGGTTTCAGGTTTGACAAAGGGTCTGAAACTAGTATAAACCCTCTCTATTATTTACATATGACAAAAAGAATTACAGCAAAACATAAAATTGATAGACGCTTAAGTGTTAACTTATGGGGTCGTCCAAAAAGTCCATTTAATTTAAGAAAATATAGACCAGGACAACATGGACAAAAACATGCTGGTAAAATTTCTGACTACGGAACTCAACTTCAAGCTAAACAAAAGTTAAAAGGTTACTATGGTAATCTTAATGAACGTCAGTTTAGTAACTGCTTTAAAGAAGCACTTCGATTAAAAGGTAACTCTGGAGAAAATCTAATTGGTTTACTCGAGAGACGTTTAGACACAGTTGTTTATAGATCTAAATTTGTACCAACAGTATTCTCAGCAAGACAATTTATCAATCATGGCCATGTAAAAGTTAATGGCAATAGAGTTAACATTGCTAGCTTTATGGTTAATGAAGGTGATGTTATTGAGATTAGAGATAAATCTAAATCTCTGGCGATTGTTATGGAAGCAATTAAAAGTGCTGAAAGAGATATTCCAGGTTACATCATTGTTGATGAGAAGAAACTTACATCAACTTTTGTACGTACACCGGAATTTGCTGAAGTTCCATATGCTACGCAAATGGATCCAAATCTAGTAATTGAATATTACTCTCGATAAAAATTAATTAAACTTTGTGTGGAATTGCTTTGTCTTTTAAATAAGCACTGAGTTCACCTGACTCAAACATTTCTTTAACAATATCGCACCCACCCACAAACTCTCCTTTAATATAAAGTTGAGGAATTGTTGGCCAGTCACTAAATGTTTTAATCCCGTCTCTAAGTTCTCCATCTTCTAGAACATCGACATCTTTAAAATCAACTTCAAGATAAGATAGCGCATTTACCACCGCTGAAGAGAAACCACATTGAGGCATTTTTTTGGAGCCCTTCATAAAGAGCACTACAGGATTATCATCAATCGTTGTTTGAATATTTTGTGCAGTTTGATCAGTCATAATTTAATCTTTCTTAATTGAAGTTTTTAAAGCTAGTGCATGAAGTATTCCACCCATTTTATCACCTAATGCATCATAAACCATTTTGTGTTGCTGAATTCTACTTTTGCCTTCAAACGCAGCAGAAATTACATGTGCTGAGAAATGATTATTATCTCCAGCTAAATCAATAATCTCAATTTGCGCATCAGGTAAAGAAGCTTTTATAAGCTTTTCTATTTCAACTTGTTCCATTGGCATATCAATGTTTTATACTTAATAGCTGTAAATGCCTATTTCAATATGACTTAAGACTATATTTTCCAGGCTGGGTAGCAGATAGAATGAGTAAGCCAGCAAATATTCCAACATTCTTAATAAAATTTTGCATTTCATGCTGCTGATCTATTCCTGCAGCCATATCCCAGAAATTATGCATGTAGTAATTAATCATTATTGTTAGCAGAGCTAGTACAAATGCTGAAATCTTTGAGTGCCAGCCAATGATAATTCCAATAGAACATATGCACTGAATTATAATAGTTAAGATTAGTGCAATGTGGGTATATGGCACATCGTGTTCAGACATATAATTATGCATGTACTCGTATCTAAATATTTTTGGTATTGCGCCAAAAATTAAAAAATAAATTCCAATGATAATTCTACCAATTAGTAAATTTATATCTTTTAAATAAGTCATTTGGTAAAATCTGGAAACCATTTTTCATGATTATTTTTAAGCTCTTCAATTGAGATTTTACTATTTTCTTTTATCTCAATCACAGCATCTTTGGTTTGGCCAATATATTCAACTACAACGCCATGATCTGCAGATAGTTTTTTCAAAGTATCATCATTTTGTATATCAATTTCTATTAAGTAGCGACCTTGATCCTCGCCAAAGAAAAATTCATGGCTTTTTATTGCACAATCAATAGTAATTCCTATACCGCTACTCAATGACATTTCAGCTGCAGCAACAAGCAATCCACCTTCGCCAATATCGTGAGCTGATAAAGCTAAGTCTTGATTAACTAATTCTAATATGAACTTACCGTTTTTAAGTTCTTTATTAAGATCAATAACTGGAGTGCTACCAAGCTCTTTATGTTGCACAATTGATAAGTACTGACTGTTTCCAAGGTGACCTTTAGTTTCACCAACAGCATAGACAAGAGAATTATTTTGCTTAAAGGCAATTGTTTTAGTTTTTGAGATATCTTTGATCAAGCCAACACCACCGATAGCAGGAGTAGGGTAAATGCCTTCACCATTAGTTTCATTATAGAGCGATACATTACCTGAAACGACGGGATAATTTAAAATTGTGCAGGCCTCGGTCATACCTCTAATACATTCAACAAACTCACCCATAATTTCTGGTTTTTCCGGATTACCAAAATTCATACAGTCGGTAATTGCTATAGGCAGAGCACCGGATGCAACAAGATTTCGCCAAGTTTCAACCACTGCATGTTTTCCACCTTCAAAAGAATTATGCTTACAATAAGTAGGCGAACAATCTGTGCTAATAGCAATAGCCTTATTAGTTCCATGTACCCTTACAACTGCAGCATCTGAGCCAGGTCTGACGAGTGTATCTGCCATTACCATATGATCGTACTGTTCCCAGATCCAACGTCTGCTACATAAATTAGGGTGACTGAGCATTATTACTAGATCATCAATTATTGTTTTAGAATTAAGTGTATTAGGATCTATTTGATATTCTCCTGCAGGCTCTCTAACAGTATAATCTCTTTGGTATTCTGGAGCATCTTCTACTAAAATATTTATAGGAATACAGGCCTCTTCTTTACCGTGCATATTTAATACTAAATTCTTTGTATCAGTAACTTTCCCAATAACTTCAAATTCAAGATCCCACTTCTTAAAAATATTTCGTGCCATCTCTTCTTTGCCAGGCTCAAGTACCATAAGCATTCTTTCCTGACTTTCAGACAACATTAATTCATAAGCTGTCATATTGCTGGCACGCATTGGGACTTTAGTTAGATCTATTTCTAATCCAACATTGCCTTTTGATGCCATTTCAATAGATGAAGAGGTTAAGCCGGCTGCACCCATATCTTGTATTGCAATAATTGCCTGTTCTTTCATCAATTCTAAACAAGCTTCAAGCAATAGTTTTTCAGTAAAGGGATCACCAACTTGAACCGTTGGTTTTTTATCCTCTGAATCATCATCAAATTCTGCTGACGCCATTGTTGCTCCATGAATTCCATCTCTCCCAGTTTTAGAACCTACGTATACAACTGGATTACCAATACCTGCAGCCGCTGAATAAAAAATCTTATCTTTTTTTGCAATACCAACGGTCATAGCATTAACAAGTATATTGCCATTATAAGATGGATGAAAATTTACTTCACCGCCAACGGTTGGAATTCCAATACAGTTACCATAACCACCAATACCCTCGACAACACCAGAAAGCAGATGTTTTGTTTTAGGATGATTTGGTTCACCAAATCGCAATGCATTTAAGTTAGCAACAGGTCGTGCACCCATTGTAAAAATATCTCTTAAAATTCCACCAACACCAGTTGCAGCTCCTTGGTAAGGCTCTATGTATGATGGATGGTTATGACTTTCCATTTTGAATACCGCTACGTCACCGTCATCAATGTCAATAACTCCAGCATTTTCACCTGGCCCTTGTACCACGCGATCTCCAGTAGTAGGTAATTTCTTTAACCAAAATTTTGATGATTTGTAAGAGCAATGTTCATTCCACATTGCAGAAAAAATTCCTAACTCAGTAAAGTTAGGTTCGCGACCCAAACCTTGAACAATACTATCAAACTCATCATGTTTTAAGCCATGACTTTCAACTAAAGATTGATCAGTCTTATGTTCCCAAGTCATTATTTGAGAACTCCTTCAAATATGTATTTACCATCGTCTGAGCCCAAACCTAGTTCAACAGCTCTTTCTGGATGTGGCATTAAACCCAGTACATTTTTATTATCATTAAGAATACCTGCAATATTATCAATCGATCCATTTGGATTAGATCCTTCGTTAATTAATCCGTTGGCATCACAATACCTAAATGCAACTTGATCATTGTCATTAATCTTTTTAATCGTATCGCTAGTAGCAAAATAATTACCTTCATTGTGAGCTATCGGCATTTTTGCCACTACATTATTTTTAGTAAAGATAGATGAGGTATTTTCTGGCTTTATATAAATGTCTTTACAAATAAAGCTTAAAGAGTTGTTTCTGATTAACGCTCCATCTAAAAGTGAAGTTTCAATTAAAATCTGAAATCCATTACATATTCCTATTACCGGTACACCAGCCTTTGCTTTTTTTACAACCTCATTAATTATTGGAGAAGTTGATGCAATAGCCCCACACCTTAGATAATCACCATATGAAAATCCACCCGGAACAACAATTAGATCACTTTCTGCTATGGATGTATTTTTATGCCAAATCATTTCTGGAGCAGAACCTGAAATGCGCTCTATAGCGACAGCAACATCCCTGTCACAATTCGATCCAGGAAAAACAATAACGTGTGATTTCATAATTTTTTAATCAATCTCTACGGAATAATCTTCAATTACTAGATTGGCTAATAATTTTTCGCACATTTGATTAAGCTTCGTGGTAGCTGCATTTTTATCATCTCCATTTAAGATGATTTCAATATATTTTCCCTGCCGTACACTTTGTATTCCATCGAAACCAAGATCACTAAGTGAGTTGGCTATCACCTTGCCTTGGGGATCCAATACATCTTTTTTTAGGGTAATATGAATTTTTGCGAGCATTATTATTTAATGCCCGATTCCCAAGCGAGAAGCAACTTCTTGATAGGCTGTTAATAAGCTTCCAAGACTTTTTCTAAACACATCTTTATCTAATTTCTTATTTGTTTTTATATCCCATAAACGACATGAGTCTGGACTAATCTCATCTGCTAAGACAACTTTGGTTTTATCGCTCTTTAGGCGTCCAAATTCTAATTTAAAGTCAACCAATGTAAGACCCTTTTTTTTGAAAAGTTTTCCGAGAGAGGTATTAATCTTTAAACTAAGTTTATCAATTTTTGCTAACTCAGCTTTGGTTGCCCAGCCAAAAGCTTCAACATGATCTCTTGAAATCATAGGATCATCCAATGCATCTTCTTTATAGTAATATTCTAGTAAAGGTTTCTTTAGTTTAATACCCTCTTTTAGTGCTAATTTTTTTGCAATTGATCCAGTAATTATGTTTCGTACGACAAATTCTATTGGGATAATTTCACACTCTTTAATAAGCTGATCTCTATCATTTGTGCGTTCAATAAATGACATTGGGATTCGTTCAGCTTTTAAATGATTCATTAAGTGCTCTGAAATCTTATTGTTAAGAATTCCTTTGCCTTTAAATATTTTATGCTTTTTTTTATTATATGCTGTTGCATCATCCTTAAATCTTTGAATTAAGGTGTGTTTTCTTGGACCTTTGATGATGGTTTTGGCTTTGCCTTCGTAGAGTATTTTATCTTTGGACATTTATGGTGACAATTGTTCTTCTTAGAGTAAAATCAATATATCGATATTATAAATCAATTCAAATATTAAAAAAATGAAAAAACTTGATGAAAGAAAAAAAGGCTTTGAGGGCAAATTTATTAGAGATCAAGACTTAGAGTTTAAAATATTAGCTAGACGCAATAAGTATCTTGGAGTCTGGGCGGCTGAAAGACTAAGAATTACTGGCGATGCAGTTGAAGTGTATTGCAAGGAAGTAATAAAAGCAGATATGGAAGAGGCTGGAGACATGGATGTGTTTCGCAAAGTAAGAACAGATTTTGATGAAAAAAATGTTGCTGTTACTGACGAAGAATTAAGGCAATATATGGACCAATTTTTATTACAAGCTAAAGAAGAAATAATAGGAAAGGACTCTATATAAAATGATTAATGGAATTAAATTTTTTGAAAAGATTATTTTAGTAACTGTTCTTATTGCAACAGTTGTTGCTATAGGTAATGAGTTTATGTTTATGTATTCTTCTCAAGAGGTGACATTAGCCGACCTACTATTACTCTTTATTTATATTGAGGTAGTTCAGATGGTAAGAGAATATTGGACGCTTGATAGAATTAGAATCAGTATTCCACTATTTATCGCAATTACTGCGCTAGCTAGATATATTATCTTACAAGGAAAATCTGGTGATCCTAGTTTTCTTCTTTATGAAGCAGGAGCTATTCTGATGATTGCTATAGCTGTTTTGATCTTAAGAATGAGAAAGCTAAAAATATTTGAAGATAGCGGCGAAGAATAATTACTTAAATACTTTTTTAAATATTTGATCGGTTCTTCGTAAGGCATGATCTAAATTTAGTATTTTCTTAATTTCACTGGCACTTAAATATTTTTTCAATTCGTTGTCTTTTAAAAGTACATCAATAAACTCTTCTTGCGTTTGCCACACTACCATTGCATTTTTTTGTATCATTTTATAAGCCTTCTCACGGGCTAAGCCTTTTTGGGTAAGAGCCAACATTAAGCCTTCAGACATCGGCAAGCCTTTTAGTTTATTCAAATTTTTCTTCATATTTTCAGGATAAACTATCAAATTACTTATAACGTTAGTCATCCTAGCTAATGAAAAATCAATCGCAATATTAGCATCTGGCGCCATAATTCTTTCAACACTTGAATGCGAAATATCGCGTTCATGCCATAGAACTACATTTTCTAAAGCAGGCAGGGCATAGCCTCTAACTAGGCGAGCTAGACCAGTAAGATTTTCTGATAAAACTGGATTACGTTTATGTGGCATAGCTGAAGAACCTTTCTGACCTTTCGAAAAAAACTCCTCAACCTCTAAAACTTCTGTTCGCTGTAAATGTCTGACTTCTGTTGCAAGTCTTTCAATCGAACTTGCAATCAATGCAAGAGTACTAAAGTAAACTGCATGTCGATCTCTTGGTATGATTTGGGTTGAAACAGACTCAGGTTTAAATTTTAATTTTTTAGCAACATATTTTTCAACTCTTGGATCAATATTAGCATAATTACCAACCGCACCTGAGATTGCGCAAATATCAATTTCTTTTTGAGCCAATAGCAACCTGGCTTTATTTCTTTTAAATTCTTCATAGAAAGATGCCATCTTAATTCCAAATGTTGTTGGTTCTGCATGAATACCATGGCTTCTCCCAACACAAGCAGTGTACTTATGCTTAATAGCAATTTTTTTTATAGCCTTAAGTAATAGATCTATTTCTTTTAAAATTAGAGTTGATGATCTGCTAAGTTGCACATTAAAAGCTGTATCTAAAACATCTGATGAAGTTAGTCCTTGGTGTAAAAACCTAGCTGGTGGTCCAGCATATTCAGCAACACTTGTTAAGAATGCAATTACATCATGTTTTACTTCGCGTTCAATTTTATCAATTCGAGTGGGATTAATTTTAGCTTTAGATTTAATTTTTTTAGCGGTTCCTTTTGGAACTGTACCAAGCTGTTCCATTGCTTCACAAGCATAGAGCTCAATATCTAGCCAAATATTATATTTATTAGTGTCGCTCCATATTTCTGTCATTGGAGCACGAGAATAACGTGGGATCATATATAAAATGTTTTACTAGTTTAATTAGGGTTTATCAAGCCCTGCAGGTGATTTAGTGAATATTTCAAAGCCATTCTCCGTTACCCCAACAGTATGTTCAAACTGAGCAGACAAACTCTTATCTTTTGTAACTGCCGTCCAACCATCTTTTAATAAACGCACATCATATTTGCCAGTATTAATCATTGGCTCAACCGTAAAAAACATTCCTTCAATTAAATCTTCGCCAGTATTTGGAACTCCATAGTGAAGTATATTGGGAAAAGAATGAAATACTCTACCTAAACCATGACCACAAAAATCTTGTACCACACTATACGAGCGTGCTTCTGAATATGTTTGAATAGCATTACCAATGTCTCCAGTTTTTTTATTTGGAGCAATTTCATTTATACCAAGCATCATAGCCTCATAAGTACAGTCGATTAATTTTTGAGCCTTATTATTTATTTTACCAATTTTATACATTCGACTTGTATCACCGTGCCATCCATCAACTATTACGGTCACATCTATATTAACAATATCACCTTCTTCTAAAACTCTTGAAGATGGAATGCCATGACAAATTACATGATTAATTGAAGTGCATACCGATTTAGGAAAGCCTTTGTAATATAATGGTGCAATGCAGGCATTGTTTTTATCTGCGAATTCAAAACATTTCTTATCTAAAGATTCAGTAGTTACGCCTGGCTTAACATGCTCAGCAATCATATCTAATGTTTCTGCAGCCAGTTGACCAGCTTTTCGCATGCCAGCAAAATCAGTTTTGTTGTGTATAGTTGCAACGCTAAGCATTTATAAATTTAATTTCCTTATTAATTGAAATATCTTTTTTACTAAACTTACAGTCATAACAAAAAACTTCAACACCCTGTTTTATAGCTTTTGAAAAGTTCTCTGCATATGTGGGATCAATGTCTTTGGCAATTTTAAACTTATCACAATCATCTCGTTGAACGACATAAAGCATTATTGGTCTAATACCTTTTTTCTTTAATTTACTTAATTCAATTAAATGTTTTGTACCACGGCTAGTGACTGAATCAGGAAATTCTGCAATCTTACTATCTCTAACCAATGTCACATTTTTAACTTCAATGTAAACTTGCTCTTTTTCAGTGGTCACAAGAAAATCAATTTTACTATTCTCACCATATTTTACTTCGCGTTTTATTTCTTGAATTTTTTTAATAAACTTAAAAAGATTATCATTTAGTGCCTGTTCAACTATTCGATTAGTTCTGTGTGTATTTACTCCGACATGCTTTGATTTAAGTTTGATGACTTCTAAGGTATATTTAAGTTTTCTCTTCTCGTTATCTGACTCAGACAAGTAAACTTTGTTACCCGGCTCTAAAAGTCCCATCATAGAACCTGTATTAGGGCAATGGGCGGTAACTACTTCATTATCAAGTTGAATATCTGTAAAAAACCTCTTATATCTTTTTATAAATATCCCATTAATAAACTGTTTATTTAAAGTCATATGAAAGCTGCACTTATTATAATTGGTAATGAAATATTATCAGGCCGTACCAAAGACAAGAATTTAGCATATTTAGCTGAATGGTTAAATGAAATTGGTATTCAGCTATATGAAGTTCGAGTTATTCGGGATGATGAATCAGAAATTATAGATTGTGTTAATCTGCTTAGAAAAAAATATAACTATGTATTTACTACTGGGGGGATAGGGCCAACTCATGATGACATTACCACAGAGTCGATTGCTAAAGCTTTTAAAGTAGATTTAGAAACTAATCCTGAAGCCTTAAGAATACTTAAAGGATATTATAAAGAAGGTGAGTTGAATGAGGCTAGATTAAAGATGACTTTATTACCGCAAGGCGCAGAACTTGTTGAAAACCCAGTTACTAAAGCTCCAGGTTTTAAGATGGAAAATGTTTTTGTTATGGCTGGAATTCCATCCATAATGCAAGGCATGCTAGAGGGTGCCAGAAAGTTTCTCGAAGTAGGTAGTAAAATGACATCTAAATCCATTGATGTATTTATGCCTGAAAGCGCTGTTGCTGGGGAACTATCAAAAATCCAAGATAATTTCAATAATGTTGAGATTGGTAGCTATCCATTTAATAAAGAAGGCCAGTTTGGAACAAGCCTAGTGATGAGATCAGCTGATTTGGAAGCTTTAGATCGCTGCGAGGACGAAATTGCTAAAATGATCAAAAAATTAGCCTAATTTCAACTTATAATCATTATAAGTTAATAAATAACCTATATTTAACATATACTTAGAATAATACTAAATTTCGCCTATTTATTTACTATTTACTAATGGTGTTTTTTTACTAAGATTTGCCATTAATTTATAAATTAAGGGGAGAATCATAAATATGATTTCTAAAATAAAAACTACAGTGATTGCAGCGCTAGGACTATTCTTTGTCGCTGGTATCACACAAGCTAGTGCCGCTACAGTTAACCTTCAGGGCGATTTTACTGCTCAGACTTTCTGGTTAATTTCAATGGCAATGGTTGCATCAACTGCTTTCTTCTTTCTTGAAAGAGACAGAGTTGCTGCTAAATGGAAAACTTCACTAACGCTTGCAGGTATCGTAACTGGTGTAGCAGCATGGCATTATATGTACATGAGAGGTTATTGGGTAGAAAACCAATCGTCTCCAGTAGTACTACGTTATGTTGACTGGTTAATTACAGTTCCAATCTTAATGGTTGAGTTCTATATCATACTTAAAGCTGTAACTAATGTTTCATCTTCAGTATTCTGGAAATTACTAATCGCATCTACTATCATGCTAGTATTCGGATACATGGGTGAGTCAGGAATGATGAATGTAATGACTGCATTTGTTATCGGAATGGCAGCTTGGTTATACATGATCTACGAAATCTTTGCAGGTGAAGCAGGACAAGCAAGTGCAAACAGTGGCAATGGCCCAGCACAAACTGCTTTTAATGCACTAAGATTAATCGTGACTGTTGGATGGGCGATCTATCCAATTGGTTATGCAGTAGGTTACTTTGGAGGTGGCATTGATGCTGGTTCTCTAAATGTAATTTATAACTTTGCAGACTTTGTTAACAAAATTGCATTCGGACTGATCATTTACGTGGCAGCTACCGCAGACAGCAACGCATAACAAAGACCACTAAAAAATTAAGGGGCCTCCGGGCCCCTTTTTTTTATCTAAATTTTTGTAAAATATACATTCTTGATTTTGCACTATTTTTATTTCTAGGTAGTGCAATAAATTGCTGTGAGATAAATTTTACTTTTGCTATCTCAGCAAGATTTTCAATTTCTTTTTTGAAACCATTTTTTTTAAAAATACTTTCAGCTATAGAGCAAACAAAGTAACCTTGTGGCTTTACAACTCTGATTAATTCTTGAAGTGAATTAGGACCTACGTGACCAGAGGTTAAAACACCAGTACAAACCACTAATTCAAATTGGTTTGTTCTAAGTTTAATTTTATCATTCAACGATTGGCAAATAAGTCTGGAGTAGATTTTTTTCTCTTTAGCTATTTTTAGCATATCTTTAGAAAAATCAATTCCAACAATATATTTAAATTTTAATTCTATTAAAGCTTCAGCTACATAACCAGTGCCACAACCAGCATCCAATATCTTAATATCTTTTTTTAA
>CAJJAN010000041.1 GCA_905182145.1 uncultured Pelagibacteraceae bacterium | reverse complement strand
ACAAAAGAAAATAATCTTTTAACTAGAGGCATTTTTAGCTTTTTCTCTTAGCTCGTACTTAAGAATTTTCCCAGTAGAAGTTTTAGGGAGTTCACCAAAAATAACTTTTTTTGGACATTTGAAACCAGCCATTGTTTCTTTACAAAATGAAATCACTTCTGCTTCAGTAACAGTGTCATCAGGATCTTTAAGCTCTATAAATGCACAAGGTGTTTCACCCCATTTTTCATCTGGTTTTGCCACTACTGCAGCAAATAGTACTGACGGGTGTTTATATAATGTGTTTTCAATTTCTACTGAAGATACATTTTCACCACCAGTAATTATTATATCTTTACTTCTATCTTTAATTTGAATGTAACCATTTGGATGCATGACTGCTAAATCACCAGAATGAAACCAACCACCTGACATTGCTTCATCAGTTGCTTCTTTATTTTTAAGATAGCCTTTCATTACACAATTGCCTTTAATCATGATCTCACCTATTTCTACGCCATCTTTTTTTACGTGAGTCATAGTTTCAGGATCCATTACCGCAAGACCTTCCATCATAGGAAATTTTACACCTTGTCTAGATCTAAGATCTGACTGTTCTTGAGCTGAAAGCTCATTCCATTGATCTTGCCATGCACAAACCGATATATGTCCATAAGTTTCAGTGAGGCCATATACATGAGTAACATCAAAGCCCATTTTTTGAACTGCTTCTAAAGTTGATGCAGGAGGAGGCGCCGCTGCTGTAACAACATTAACTTTATGATCGAAATCTCTTCTTTCTGCATCAGTTGCTTGGACTAAGAAGTTTAATACAATTGGTGCACCACCAAAATGTGTAACTTTATGATCAGCAATTGAATCAAACATATTTTTTGCAGAAACGTACCTTAAACAAACACTAGTTCCTGCAAGGACTGCTAGCGTGTAAGGATTACCCCACCCATTGCAATGGAACATTGGAACAATCCACATGTAAATAGGATGCATTGGCATGCTAAATGCCGTTATTGAACCCAATGCAATTAAATACGAACCTCGATGATGATAAACAACACCTTTAGGTAAGCCAGTAGTGCCAGAGGTATAATTTAGAGCGATGGAATCCCACTCATCTTTTGGCATAATCCAATTAAAGTTTTTATCACCAGTTTTTAAAAAATTTTCGTATTCAATTTCACCAATTTTTTCACCAGCACCATCAGGAATAATCGCTTGATTATCACATATATTGATAACTAAAATTTTCTTATCTAGTTTAGCGATTACTTGTTTTATGGTAGGTGAGAGTTCTGTATCAGTAATCAAAGCTTTAGTTTCAGCATGCTCTAAGATATAGCTAATTGTCTCTACATCTAATCTAATATTTATTGTATTTAAAACAGCACCAATCATAGGTACAGCAAAATGCGCTTCATAGATTTCAGGGGTATTAAAAGCAAGAACTGAAACAGTATCGCTCTTGCCTATGCCATTAATTGATAGTGCGCTAGCTAATTGCCGACTTCGCGTGTAAGTTTCACTCCAGGTGTAAGTTCTATTGCCATGAATTATTGATTTGCGGTCAGGATATACTCCTGCAGTACGTTCAAGAAAACTTAGCGGGGTAAGAGGAGTAAAGTTTGCGGCATTTTTATCAAGATTTGTTTCGTACATCATAAACTAGAATAACCCTTCGATTTCACCTTTGTCATTTAAATAAATAGAGTTAGCGGCCGGAACTCTTGGCAAGCCAGGCATTGTCATAATTTTATCGCAAACTACCACTAAAAATTCAGCCCCCGATGCAATTCTAACTTCTCTAATAGGTACCATGTGTCCCTTTGGAGCACCTTTTAAATCGGGATCTGATGAAAAGCTGTATTGAGTTTTGGCAACACAGATAGGGTAATGACCATACTTTTCCTGCAAATCATCAAATTGAGATCTAATTTTTTGATCAGCAATTATGTCTTTTGCGCCATAAATTTCTTGAGCAATTTTTCTCATTTTTTCCCAAAGAGTTAAATCATCAGAATACAGATGCTCTATTTTTCCAGAATTATTTTCAGCAACTTCAGCGACATGTTCTGCAAGCTTAGTTGCTCCAGCACCACCTTCAGCCCAGTGCTTACAATTAAATGACTTAATACCCAATTCATCACAGCAATCACTAATTACTTTTAGTTCCGCATCAGTATCTAAGACAAAATGATTTATAGCTACAGTTACCGGCACATTGAATTTTTTTATATTTGCAATGTGTTGTTTTAAGTTTTCTAGACCTTTAGAAACAGCCTCAACATTTTCTCCTTTTAGATTTTTTTTATCCACTCCACCGTGCATCTTAAGAGCTCTAACAGTTGCAACAATTACAACAATTTTAGGATTAAGATTGCCTTTTCGACATTTGATATCTAAGAATTTTTCAGCACCTAAATCAGCTCCAAAACCAGCTTCTGTAACAACAAAATCAGACAGTTTTAATGCCGTTTGTGTTGCAACTAGAGAGTTACAGCCATGAGCAATATTTGCAAATGGACCACCATGAATAAAAGCAGGGTTTTTCTCTAAAGTTTGCACTAGGTTAGGCATGAAGGCATCTTTTAATAAAGTAGTCATTGCTCCATCGGCATTTAAGTCTTTAGCATAAATTTCTTTACGATCTCGTGTATAGGCAACAATGATGTTTCCAATTTTTTCTTGGAGATCTTTTAAGCTTGTAGCTAGACAAAAAATTGCCATAACCTCAGACGCAACTGTAATGTCAAACTTATCTTCTCTTGGAAAACCATTGGCAACTCCACCTAAATTAATATTTGTAGCTCTTAAGGCACGATCATTTAAATCTAAAACTCTTCCCCAGGCCACTCTTCTAATATCGATACCTAAATCATTTCCCCAGTAAATATGATTATCAAGCAACGATGCTAATAAGTTATGGGCAGATGTAATTGCATGAAAATCTCCTGTAAAATGAAGATTAATTTTTTCCATTGGAACTACTTGAGCATAACCTCCACCAGCAGCACCACCTTTAACACCAAAACAAGGCCCTAGACTTGGTTCACGCAAACAAACTATTGATTTTTTACCTATCATATTCAAGGCATCACTTAAGCCAACTGAGGTAGTAGTTTTTCCTTCGCCCGCAGGAGTAGGTGAGATGGCTGTAACCAAAACAAGCTTGCCCTCAGGCTTTTTATCAAGATCATCAATAGTATTTATGTCGATTTTAGCAATGTTATGACCAAATCTATTAAGTGACTTATCCTCAATTCCAATTTTTGATGAAATTTCATCGATTTTTACCATGCTATTTTCTCTAGCAATTTCAATATCAGATAGGTGTGTCATTAGTTTTTCTTTCTAGGTTATCTTTATGTTTACAGTTTTCTCAAGGCTAAGAATTTATGTATAATAAATATCGGTGTCTATAAAAAAATGTATTGTGTTTCTCAATAATTGAGCATAGATTTTGCGCAAGGAGACTCAACTGATGTTGCAAAATTAAGCCAAGCAACATTAAGATAAATCGCGTGGCTTAAGCGGTACGTATTGGTTCATATATGGGGAATGTAAATTTTTCATTGGAGGTAACTACTAAATCCGTTTTAGCTGATCTTCCAAACTTAAAAGATATCTATATAACATTTTTACCTGGCACTGAGTATCAAGCGGTAGCTGACCAGGCTAAAGCTTTATGTGTCCAAGGCTATAATGCTATTCCACATATTCCAGCTCGTTCTATTAAAGATTTGAACATGCTAAAAGATTATGCAAACCAAATTAAAGACGCAGGAGTTAACCAGGTATTAATTATTGGAGGGGACAGAAATATTCTAGGAGATTATCACAGTTCAATGCAAATAATTGAGACAGGACTATTTGAAGGAATGAAAATAGGTATTGCTGGTCATCCAGAAGGCTCTCCAAATATGAGTGAAGAAATTATTAATGAAGCACTAAAACAAAAAGCACCTTACGCTGATTACATTGTTACACAATGGACTCAAGACGTTGACGCATTAAAGCAATATATTGCTACTATGCCTCTACCTGTTCATGTTGGACTTGCAGGTCCAGCATCACTAAAAACACTTGTTAAATTTGCAAGTTTTGTAGGATTGAAAAATACTATGAGCTTTGCTAAAAAAAATGCCTCAAAGATTTTAGATTTATTAAGTGTTCAAACACCAGATGAAGTAATTCAAGAGTTGAAAGACTCAGTGGATAATTTTCATATTTATGCATTTGGTGGATTAAAAAAAACAAATGAATGGTTAACAAAGGAGAATTACTATGTCTAAAAAAATAGAACATAACACTACTGTCGATCAAAGTGATCGTCACGTGCCCTATAACTTACGTCAAAGTGGGCCAACTAAAGTCGAAATGTTGATTTCTACACGTGTTAGAAAATCTGCATATTGGCACAAGTCAATTGAACATGGTTGCTGGAGAGCAACTGTTTATAATCGTATTTATCACCCACGTGGTTATGTAAGACCAGAAGATGGTGGTGCTATGGTTGAATACGAAGCAATTAAAAATCATGTTACGATGTGGAATGTTGCTGTGGAAAGACAGATCCGTGTTATCGGACCTGATGCAGAGAAGTTTACTGATTATGTAATCACTCGTGATGCAACAAAAATTTCCCCAATGCGTGCACGTTACGTAATTCTTTGTAACAATAAAGGTGGCGTTCTTAATGACCCAATTTTACTTAGAATTTCAGAGAATGAATTTTGGTTTAGTTTATCTGACTCAGATATCGGTCTTTATCTTCAAGGTGTCAATGCCGATAAAAGATTTGATGTTGAGATTGATGAAATTGATGTTTGTCCAGTACAAATTCAAGGACCTAAATCACTTGCATTAATGAAAGATTTAATTGGTGATCATGTTGATCTAGATAACATGCCTTTCTATGGATTAGCAGAAGCAACTGTTGGCGGTAGAAGCTGTGTAATTTCACAATCTGGTTTCTCAGGCGAAGCTGGTTATGAAATTTATCTAAGAGACGCAACTAAGTATGCGGACGATATGTGGAATGCTGTTGTTGAAGCGGGAAAAAAACATAACCTTATGGTTATTGCTCCTGCACACCATAGAAGAATTCAAGCTGGAATTCTATCTTGGGGTCAAGACATGGATAACGAACACAATCCTTTCCAGTGTAATCTTGGATACCAAGTTTCACTATCTGGTAAAGGTGAGTGGGATAAAAAAGCAGACTACATTGGAAAAGAAGCTTTGGAAGCAATGAAAGCTGATCTTGCCGCAGGCAACAAACCATACAAACTACAACTTGTAGGTATGGAATTGGGTGGTAAGCCAATTGAAGAATATGCTCCTGACTTTTGGTTAGTATCACCAGCTGAAGGTGGAGATCCTTGTGGATTTATTACTTCACCTTGGTATCACCCAGAAAAAGGAACAAACATTGCAATGGGTTATGTACCATTTGATGGAACTTTAAATGCTAATGGATTTCCAAAAGGGGAAATTGGCAAGAAGTTTAAAGTTCATCTACCAGACATGTACGCAGATACTCCAGGAGTCCCTGTAGATGCAGTCACAGTAGAAGTACCCTTCACTGAATCTCATAATGCAAATACAAGAGAAACAGTAAAAGGCTAATAAAAAAATATACCTCAAGTGAAGTTTTTCTTCACTTGGGGTTTCTTTTTTATAATTAAGATTTAAATACCAATCATGTCAAAATCTATCGTATACACACCAAGAATTAGAAAATCTCCTTTTTACGAAGGAACACTTAAAGCGGGAGTAACTTCTTTTACAGTTTATAATCATATGTTTATGCCGACTATGTATAAATCAAATGAAGAAGATTATAAGTCACTAGTTGAAGATGTAAGTATCTGGGACGTGGCTGCTGAAAGACAAGTGCAAATTGAAGGTGAGGACGCTGCTGAGTTTGTTCAATATTTAACTCCAAGAAATTTATCTACGTTTAAAGATGGTTTTTGTAGGTACTGTTTGTTAACTGATGAAAATGGAGGCATAGTAAATGACCCTCTAGTTCTAAAGTTTAGTAAGAATAAATACTGGTTAAGTATTGCAGATACAGATGTTTTACTGTGGTGCAAAGCTATAGCGTTACATAGCAAATTTAGAGTTACTGTAACAGAGCCAGAGGCATGTCCACTTGCGCTTCAAGGACCAAAATCATTTGATATGATGAGAGAAATCAGTGAAGACAATGAAGCTATTATGAACCTGAAGTATTATCAATTTGTAGAAACAGAGCTATTTAATATACCTGTAGTTGTAGCTAGAAGTGGTTGGAGCAATCAGAATGGTTATGAGATCTATATTAAATTTGCAGCTGACGGCAACCCATTGTGGGACAAACTAATGGAAGCTGGGCAGTCTTATAATATTGCTCCTGGTTCTCCTAATCAAATTGATAGAATGGAAGCTGGTATGATTTCACATTTAGGAGATACAACTCTTGAAGACAATCCTTTAGAATTAAATTTACCAAAGTTTTGTGACCTTGATCAAGAAGCTGATTTTATTGGTAAGGATGCATTAAAAAAAATTCGTGATAACGGTATAGAAAAGCAATTCACAGGATTTAAAATTTCTGGAAAAAATATTGGCTATAATTTAAGAAGAATGCCGTTGATTGATGGGAATAATATTAATCAAGGCTTCATATCTAGCTGTATATACAGCCCAACTTTTGGATGTAATATAGGCATTGGATTTGTGAAAATTGATAAAATTTCTTCAACTGAAATCTTTAAAGCAGTTGTAGATGATGAAGAAAGAGATATTGAAATTGTTGCGTTGCCATTTAGCTCACGTCTTGAAAAAATGAAGTAATGCAATCTGTAAAGTCTAATTTTAATAAACTACTTTATCTTGCCATTATAATTACTGCTATTATTGCTGGATGGGGCCTGTCTCAAATATTTTCTAATTCTAGCGTTTCATCTAATCAAATTAATATGACTTTTGAGCTTACTGATCATAATGGTCAAAGCTTAACAAGTGGAGATTTAAAAAATAAAAGTAAGGTAATTTTTTTTGGATTTACGAATTGTCCAGATGTTTGTCCAATTAGCACTGACTTAATGTCAGCTTCAATTAACAATATATCAAATGCAAACTTTAACTTAGACAGTATTGAGTTTTTATTTATAACTACTGATCCTAAAAGAGATAATCCAGAAAGAATGAAAAATTATTTATCAGATTACAATTCTAAGATAATTGGTTTAACGGGTGAGCATGTAAATCTCAAAAAGGTTTGGAAAAACTTTTTTGTACATGTTTTGCCAGCCAGTGGAGGAGCTCATGATCATTCTAAGAAAAATACTGAAGAAGTGAGCGGCTATGAAACTGATGACTATATGGTTGAGCACACAGCTTTTTACTATCTATTTAATGGAGATGATGAGCTATCTGCAATTTTACCTTTTGGAACCTCTGAAGAAATTTTGTTAACAGAAATAAAAAGAATCTTATGATTTATGAAATATTTATCTCGCTAAGAGTTAAATTTTGATCTACATTTACCGATAATTTATGACAGAAAATCAATCAATTTTAAACTGGGGTATCAAAGGACACTTCCTATTAAACTGTAATTGCGATGTGTTTTGTAATTGCCCAATGTCTCTAGGAAAAGCTATTCCAAACTCTGCAAATGGAAAATGTTTTTCTTGGTGGGGAATTATTATTGAAAATGGTCATGCCGAAGGAGAGAATGGTAAAATAGATATCAGTGGTATTAATGTTGCAATACTTTTAGAAGTTCCAGGCCCGCTATCAATGGGTGGATGGACAGCTGGTCTATATATAGATGAAAAAGCTTCTGATGAAGCGGCTGATGCATTGTTAAAAATATTCTCAGGTCAAGCTGGAGGACAAACAGGGTGGTTTTCAGTAATGATTTCTAATTTCCTTGGAGTTAAACGTTGTCCCATTGATTACAATGAGACAGAGAATGGTTGGACTTATACTATTCCAAATATTTTAGAAGGTACTATTGAAAAAGAGCCGGGCCTTAACAAAGGTGAAGATGTAAAAGTTTCAAATTTAAAATACTGGGTTGCTCCAGAAATTATCGTCGGCCGAGGTGGTAAAAAAAGTAGAATTAAAGACCATGGTCGCAACTGGGACTTCACTAATGGAAGTGCTGAGTATTGTGCTGTTGACTGGTCTGGTCCATAAAATTTAATATTTCAAGGAGATATATATGAAATCAAGAGTTAAGGCTGTTGTAATAGGCGGTGGTGTAGTTGGAGCTAGTACGCTTTATCACCTAGCTAAAAAAGGTTGGTCAGATGTTGTTTTGTGTGAAAGAAAAGAATTAACCTCTGGTTCTACTTGGCATGCTGCGGGTCTACTTCCTTTATTTAACATGAGCTACTCGGTAGGACAGCTTCATAAATACTCTGTAAAATTTTACCAAGAACTTGAAAAAGAAACTGGTCAAGAAGTTGGCTTTCGTAAAGTCAGTAATATTCGCTTAGCTACTAATCAAAATCGTATGGATGAATATAGACAGTATGCTGGAGTCGCCCAAACACTTGGAGTTGATGTTAACTTTTTAACTCCAGAACAAGTTAAGGAATTATGGCCTCTGTCTAACATTGATGGATTAGTTGGGGCTATTCAACATCCCGAAGATGGCTATATTCAACCAAATGATTTGACGCAAGCCTTAGCAAAAGGCGCTAGAGCATTAGGTGCAGAAATATACAGACAAACAGCTGTCATTGGTCTTGAGCAGCAGCCAGATGATACTTGGCTAGTGAAGACTGATAAAGGTGACATTCATGCAGATGTAATTGTTTCTTGTTCAGGAAATTTTGTCAGACAAACAGGAGAAATGGTTGGCTTGGATATACCTGTAATACCAGTGGAACATCAGTTCATTGTTACAGAAGCCCATCCTGAAATTCTTAAGCGACAAGAACTGGGATTACCTGAAATGGGCGTATTAAGAGAATCAGATGGATCATGGTATATGCGTGAAGAAGCTGGTGGACTTATTTTAGGACCTTACGAAAAAGGTGCTCCGTGTTGTTATGTGGATGGACCAAGTAAAGACTCTGAATATGAGTTATTTCAAGAAGACCTAGAGAGGCTAGCTCCTCACATTGAGTCTGCAATTCATCGAGTTCCAATATTTGGAGAAGCGGGAATAAAGAGAGTTTATAATGGTGCTATTTGCTATACCCCAGATGGAAGTCCAATAGTTGGTCCAGCATGGGATAGAAAAAATATGTATCTAAACGATGGCCATTCTTTTGGAGTAACGGCTGCAGGTGGTGCTGGATGGCAATTAGCTGAATGGATTGTTGATGGCGAACCTACTGTTGATATGCTTGGCGTTGAACCAAGAAGATTTGGAGATTATGCTTCAAAAGCCTTTTTAATTAAAAAAAATGAAGAGGCATATGCTAACGTATTTACAATACATTATCCAGATGAAGAACGAGAAGCTGGACGGCCGCTAAGACAATCACCATGCTATGACAGGTTGAAATCTCTTGGTGCGGTATTTGGTCAAAAATTTGGCTGGGAAAGAGCAAATTGGTTTGCCCCAGAAGGAGTAGAACCAGTTGATGATTGGTCATTTAGAAGATCTAAATGGTTTGAGCATATCGGTAATGAATGTAGAAATGTTGCAGAAAATGTTGGCATATTAGACATGACAGCATTTGCAAAGTGTAGAATTAGTGGTCCGGGTGCAGAAGCATTTTTAGATAGTCTTGTTGCAAATAAAATGCCTAAAAAAATTGGCAGATCAAATCTTTGCCATGCATTGAATACAAAAGGTGGTGTTCATTCGGAATTTACTATTATGCGAGAGTCCGTAGATAGTTTTTACTGTGTTTCAGCTGGAGCTTGGCAAAGACTAGATCATGATTGGATTAAAAAACGACTACCAAATGATAGGTCAGTTACTTTTGAAAATATTACTAATAGTATTGGCGTATTAGTTATTGCCGGCCCTAAATCTCGTGAGTTGCTGCAAAAAGTTTCGATAGATGATTTTTCCAATGAAGCATTTCCTTGGCTATCTGGTAGAAAAGTAAAAATAGGCCTAGCGGAAACACTTGCATTGAGAATGAACTTTGTTGGTGAGCTTGGATGGGAACTACACATGCCATTAGAAATGCAAAATCATATATTTGATACTTTGATGGAAGCAGGTAAAGAATTTAATATCAAACCATTTGGAATTCGCGCAATGGACTCATTAAGAATTGAAAAGTCTTATCGTTTAGTGGGTACAGAACTTTCTATTGAGTATGCCGCCTATGAATCTGGTTTAGATAGATTTGTACACCCAAACAAAGGAGACTTTGTAGGTCGTGATGCGTTAGTTGAATGGAAAGAAAAAGGTTTCGATAATACATTTGTAACTTTAGAAGTTCACGATGTTACAGACGCTGATGCATTAGGCAATAATCCTATTTACAGTGACGGCAAAGTAGTCGGTAGAGCTACAGGAGGCAATTATGGTTTCAGAATTCAAAAATCAATTGCTCTAGCTATGGTTAAACCGGAATTTTCAGAAGTGGGAACTAAGCTTCAAATGGATATTCTTGGCACTATGCATGACGTTACGGTGATTGAGGAAAGTCCGTATGATCCCGAAAATCATAAATTGAGAGCTAAATTAAATACGTAGTATAATATTTTAGCATGGACAGTTTAATTGAATCTTATCGAGAGCGGTGTCGTGCTGAATCTTTAGAAGAAAATATTTTGCAATTAGATTTATTAAAAGAATTGAGTAAATTTAAAAAAGAATCAGAACTAAATTTAATTCAAAAATTCTTAGTGTTAATTGCTAAAACCTCATACAAAAAATGCTTTTATATCCATGGTACGGTCGGTGTCGGCAAAACATTGATTATGGATTTATTTTTTAGCAATATCAAAGAATCTAGAAAAAAACGTATTCATTTTCATGAGTTCATGATCGACACTCATGATTCATTACACAATATCAGAAAAAATAACTCTAAAATTAAAGATAATTCTTTTTTAATTAGGACTTATGCAAAAAGTTTAAAAAAAGATTTTGATTTAATTTTTTTTGATGAGTTTCAAGTGACAAATATTGCAGACGCCATGATATTGGGTCAGCTATTTATTGAATTATTTGATCTAAATATTAAAATTGTACTTACTTCAAATGACAAGCCTAAAGATTTATATAAAGATGGTTTACAACGTGAATTATTTCTACCTTTTATTATTTTGATAGAATCAAATTCCAATATATTTAATTTGAATATAAAAAAAGACTATAGAATCTCTGGAATTGATCGGGATGAAATATTTTTTTCGCCTATTTCAAATGAAAATTATAAAACTATAAATGAGTTATATAAAAATCTAATTGATGGCCATGAACCAAAAGATATCAAAATAGAAATAAAAAAACGATCATTTGAAATTAAAAAATTTGCCAATAATGTCGCTAGATTTAATTTTAATGAACTTTGTGGTCAACCGCTTGGTTCAGAAGACTATCTAAAGTTAATACAGAACATCAAAACACTATTTCTTGAAAATGTTCCTGCTTTTTCAGATGATAATGTAGATAAGCAAGAGAGGTTTATTACATTAATCGATATATTGTATGATAATGAAGTTAAATTAATTATGAGCGCTGATAAATCTTTAGAGAACTTTACAAGCTCACGAAGGTTAGATCTTAAATTTAAACGCACTTGTAGCAGATTAAGTGAAATGAAAAGCCAAGACTATTGGAGAAATAACCAATGAAAATAGCAGTAATTGGAGCAGGAATAGTTGGGGTTTCTTCAGCTAACTGGCTAACAAAATATGGGCAAGAAGTAACTTTATATGACCGAACTGATCCAGGAACAGAAACTAGCTTTGGTAACGCTGGAACTTATGCAAAGTACGCAAACGTTCCTACAAACTCATCTAGTTTTTTTTATCTATTTCCATATCTTTTATTAAACAAAAACAGTCCACTTTTTATTAGAGGTAAATATTTTTTAAAAGTATTACCTTGGTTAACTAAGTATTTAAGTAATTGTCGACCCTCAAAAGTCAAATATACATCTGAAAAGTTAACAACATTACTTACAAAAGTAGATGAAGGATATGCTGAGCTATTTAAGGAAGCAAATATTGAGCATTTAATATCTAGAGAGAGTGTAATGTATGTATGGTCGTCAAAATTATTTTATAATTCAGCAATACCTGATTTTACAACAAGGGCTAAAACAGGAATTGATATTGAACTTTTAAATCATGATGAGATTTCTGAAGTAGAGCCAAACTTAAATAATATATTTTATAAAGGAGCTTTATTTAAGGGCTCTTATTTTTCTAAAAATCCTAAAGAAACAACAGAAGGACTATTAAAGCTTTTTCAATCCAAAGGTGGAATTTATCGACAAGAGGAAGTAACGGACATTAAAATGAACTCATCCGATAATGTAGAAATTATTACAGATAAAAGTAGAGAAACTTATGACAAGATTATAATTTGTGCAGGTGTATGGTCAAAGAAACTAGCTAGTTTATTTGGGGATAATGTTCCACTTGAAAGCGAGAGGGGATACCATATCTCATATAAAAATTATAATCCAATTAAGCGTCCGGTAGCATGGCAAGAGCGAGGTACCTATTTTACCCCAATGAATAACGGGCTTAGAGTAGCTGGAACAGTTGAGTTTGCTGGACTTGAAAGGGAGCTTAATAGGAAGGTTATTAACTTCTTGTCTAGGTCTGCAAAGCAGGTTTTTCCAGATATACCAAGTCATGACAATGAGTGGTTAGGCTTTCGACCATCAGCTCCAGATTCGTTACCAGTTATTGGACAATCTAAAAAAAATCCCTATATTTACTATTGCTTTGGACATCAACATATAGGATGGTCTTTGGGCGGAATTACTGGAAAGTTAATCGCGCAAGAAGCCATAGCAAACAAAACAGATATTGATTTAACACCCTTCTCGGTTGGAAGATTTTAATTATGAAATATTCATTACTTAATTTAGTTCGTAACTCATTTTCATATCATGAAAATTGGCAAGAAGCTTGGAGTAGCCCAGAACTTAAAAAAGAATATGATATTATAATTGTTGGCGGTGGTGGACATGGCCTTGGTACAGCTTATTATTTAGCAAAAGAATTTGGTTTAAAAAATATTGCTGTCCTTGAAAAAGGATGGATTGGTGGCGGTAACACTGGAAGAAATACTACCATTATCAGATCAAACTATCTATGGGATGAAAGTGCAGCTCTTTATAATCATGCAGTTAATTTATGGGAGGGTCTTTCAAGTGAATTGAACTATAATGTTATGTTTTCTCAAAGAGGACTGTTTCATCTTGCACATACAGTTCATGACATGCAAGAAATTACGCGTCGAGGATATTCAAATCACTTAAATGGTATTGATGCAGAAATTTTAGATAAAGAACAGGTGTTAAAAAAGATTCCATATATTAATGGTGATGGTAGATATCCAATAATGGGTGCTTTACTTCAAAGGCGCGGTGGAACAGCCCGTCATGATGCAGTAGCTTGGGGATATGCTAGAGCAGCTGAAAATCTTGGAGTTGACATAATACAAAATTGTGAAGTTAAAGGAATAAACATTACTAACGGTACAGTTACAGGACTAGAAACAACCAGAGGAAGTGTTAAAGCAAAAAAAGTTGGGTTAGTTCCAGCTGGCCATAGTTCAGTCTTAGCTAATATGGCTGGCTTTCATTTACCGATAAACTCAGTACCACTTCAAGCTTTAGTTAGTGAGCCAATAAAACCTATTTTAGACTGTGTTATCATGTCGAACGCCGTGCATGTTTATGTAAGTCAATCTGATAAGGGTGAAATTGTTGTTGGTGCAGGTTCGGATGCTTATAATTCATACTCTCAAAGAGGTTCTTTCGATATGATTGAGCATATAATGGGACCATTAGTTGAATTGTTTCCAATTTTTTCAAGATTAAAAATGCTCAGACAGTGGGGAGGTATAGTAGATGTAACTCCTGATAGAAGTCCTATTATAGGAAAAACGCCAATCGAGAATTTATTTATTAATTGTGGTTGGGGAACTGGTGGGTTTAAGGCTACTCCAGGCTCTGCACACACTTTTGCTGAAACCGTTGCTACTGGAGAACCTAGTAAGATGGCAGCACCTTTTTCAATAGATCGTCATTATTCAGGAGCATTGGTAGACGAAGCAGCTGCTGCTGCTGTAGCTCATTAGGATTTCGTATGTTTGTTATTAAGTGTCCATATTGTGGTGAAAGAGATCAAACTGAATTTTCTTGTCATGGAGAGTCACATATAGCCCGACCTGAAAATCCCAATGAGGTAAATGATAAGGAATGGGGAGAGTATCTTTTTTTTAGAAGTAATCCAAAAGGCATGCATTATGAAAGATGGACTCATGATCATGGTTGCAGACAATGGTTTAATGTTAAGCGCCATACAGTCACAGATAAAATAATTCAAACCTATACGATGGGTGAGGAAAAGCCGGAGGATGATAATGTTTAATCGGAATAGATTAATATCTGGTGGTTCTATTAATAGAAATAAACCTATTAATTTTAAATTTAATGGACAATCTCTAAATGGATATGAGGGGGATACCCTAGCTTCTGCATTGTTGGCAAACGATATCCACTTAATAGGTAGAAGTTTTAAATATCACCGGCCACGAGGAATTCTTACTTCAGGCTCAGAGGAGCCAAATGCATTAGTTCAACTAGGTAAGGGAAGTAAGACAGAGCCTAATGCTAGAGCAACTGAAATTGAATTATATGAAGGTCTTGAGGCATCAAGTCAAAATTGTTGGCCTTCAGTAAAATATGATATAGGCGCTTTGAATAATTTATTTTCAAGAATATTACCGGCAGGTTTTTATTACAAAACTTTTATGTGGCCTCCAAGTGCCTGGATGTTTTATGAGTACTTTATACGTCGAGCAGCAGGACTAGGTGAAGCTCCTAAAGAAAAAAATCCAGATAGATATGAACAAAAATTTTTCTACTGTGATGTAATGGTAGTCGGTGCAGGTGCTACTGGTTTAGCTGCTGCTTTAGCTGCTGCACGATCAGGCGCCAATGTATTGATTGTCGACGAAAAACCAGAAATGGGAGGGTATCTAATAAGCTCTAAAGCAAAAATTAATAATATTGATGCAAAAGATTGGATTAAAGATACCTTAACTGAATTAAATTCCTTATCTAATGTTACAGTTTTAAATAGAACAACTGCAACTGGCTACTATGATTACAATTATATTACTGCACTTCAAAAAGTAACAAATCATATTGAAAACTCTAACTCAAAACTTCCAAGAGAAAGATTTTGGAGAATTAGATCTAAGCAAGTAATACTGGCTCAAGGTGCGTTTGAGCGACCATTAGTATTTTCTGGAAATGATAGACCTGGTATTATGATGGCGTCTGCAGGACAGGTATATATGTCACAATATGGAGTGTTACCTGGCAACTCTATTACATTATTTACCAATAATGACCATGCTTACACTGTTGCAGTAGATGCAATTTCAAAAGGGGCTAAGGTTGTCGTAATAGATTTAAGAAGTAACGTATCAAGTGAAATTACTAAACTGTGTGAGAAAAATAAAATTGAAACTTATAATTCTCATGCGGTTATAAGTACACATGGTTCTCAAAAAGTAAACTCAATAACATTGCAAGAGCTTAGTGAGGATAAACAATCATTTGTTGGTGAAGCCATAACAATTAATACAGATTTACTTTTAATGTCAGGTGGATGGAATCCAGCTGTACAGCTTTTTAGTCAATCAAGAGGTAAACTTAGATATGATGATCAAATCAGTTCTTTTGTTCCAGATGTTCTAGTCGATAACCAATACGTAATTGGAACAAATAATGGTGATTTTAATTTGAAGCAAAACCTTATAGATAGCCAAAATGCTGGAATAAGTGCGGCAAAAGAAACTGGCAATAAAAAAGATATAGATGAATTTATAAGTGAGGCAAATGAGCCAAATGAATTTACTACATCTGATGTAGTGCCTTATGTTCTAGGTTCCAAACCAGTTACCCATGGCTCGAAACATTTTATTGATTTTCAAAATGACGTTACTGCTTCAGACATATTTTTAGCACAGCGCGAGGGGTACATAAGTGTCGAGCATACCAAAAGATATACTACTACTGGCATGGCAACTGACCAAGGCAAGACATCAAATGTTAATGCATTAGCAATTATGTCTCACATTCAAAAAAAGCCAGTTGGTGAAGTTGGTCACACAACATTTAGACCACCATATGTTCCACAAACCTTTGGAGCAATTGCAGGAAGAAATGTTGATCAATATTTTGACCCACAAAGATTGACAGCTGTTCATCAGTGGCACAAAGACAATGGTGCTGTATTTGAAGATGTTGGGCAGTGGAAGCGCCCATATTTTTATCCTAAAAATACTGAAACTATGAAAGAAGCAGTAAATAGAGAATGTTTAGCTGCTAGAAAAAGTGTTGGTATCCTTGATGCTTCAACGCTTGGCAAGATTGATATACAGGGACCAGATGCTGCAAAGTTTTTAAATTTAATTTATACAAACGCATGGTCAAAACTTGAAATTGGGTCTTGTCGATATGGATTAATGTGCAATGAGCATGGCATGGTTTTTGATGATGGTGTAACTACTCGAATAGGTGAAAATCATTATCACATGACCACTACAACAGGTGGTGCTGCACGCGTAATGTCTTGGCTAGAAGAATTTCTACAAACTGAGTGGTTAGATATGAAAGTTTATTGCACTTCAGTTACAGAGCAGTGGACAGTACTTAGTATTTGTGGTCCAAAATCTAGAGACTTACTATCTTCGCTTACTGATGAGAAAATAGATAATGAAAGCCTGCCTTATATGAAAATGAAATCTATTAAGGTTTGTGGAGTAGAAGCAAGAGTCTTTAGAATAAGCTTTACAGGTGAATTAAGCTTTGAGATTAATGTTCCAGCAAGGTACGGAAAATATGTTTGGGATAAAGTTATAGAGGCTGGTAAAAAATATAATATTACTCCATATGGAACTGAAACTATGCATGTTTTAAGAGCTGAAAAAGGATTTATTATTGTAGGTCAAGATACTGATGGAAGTGCCACTCCAAGTGATCTAAACATGGATTGGATTGTGTCAAAAAAGAAGGAAGACTTTTTGGGAAAAAGATCATTTATACGCTCAGATACAGCTAGAGAAGATCGAAAACATTTAGTTGGATTATTAATTAATGACAAGAAAACAGTATTACCTGAAGGAAGTCATATAGTTGAGGAAGCTAGCAAGAAGCCACCTATGAAAATGTCAGGCCATATTACCTCAAGTTACTTTAGTCCAACACTTGGTTATCCAATTGCAATGGCTATGCTTAAAAATGGAAAGAATAGGCATGGTGAAACTGTTTTAATACCATTGATGGATGGCAAAATAATAGAGGCAACAATTACTGATAGTGTGTTTTACGATAAAGAAGGAGTTAGACAAAATGACTGATAAAATAATTAGCTCTCCTCTTATTGCTAAAGAAGATTTTCATGCTAATGGTGTCAATATGAGTAGCACAGAGTTTGTTGGAAAGTTAAACTTTAGATGTAACCCTGATAACACTACAATTCTAAATAAAGTTAAAGATATTACTGGTATAAACCTTCCGTTAAAAGCTGGCGAAGTATTTGGTAATAATGAATATAGAATTCAATGGTTAGGACCGAATGAGTGGATTATTCAATGCGCTGATGACGAGAAAGATGGATTAATTGATAATATTAAATCGCAGTTGTCTGACGAACATTACAGTATTACTGACATTTCAGATTATTATTTAACAATTAGGTTAAGTGGAAAAAATAGCAATGAAATATTAAGCAAGGGAACATCTCTAGATCTTAAAACTTATATATGTAACAAAGATATGTGCGCTCAAACATATATAGCAAAAGCAACCGTACTTATTGATCGACTTTCAAATGAGCCTATGTACGATATATCAGTAAGATGGAGTTATGCAGAATACTTATGGGAATGGCTTGTAGACGCCTCCTATGAGTTTACAGAGTAGATTTTATATTTGTGATTAGGTCTATATCAGCAGTTTTAATAAGTGGAATACTTAAAAAATGCCCAAACTGTGGTAAGGGAAATATATATTCAAAATATTTAAAAGTTAATGATCATTGTATCAAATGTAGTGAAGAGCTTTATTCATATAGAACCGATGACTTCGGTCCTTGGCTATCAATAATTATGGGTGGCCATATAATTGTACCTCTTGTTCTCTGGGTGGAACAAGACTACGCATTAGACTTGTGGTTACAGGCATTAATTTGGATTCCTTTAACCATACTTACTGTTTTATTTTTACTTCCAATATCAAAGTCGATCTGCCTATCTATATTGTGGCGATTAAAGATGAAAAATAATCAAGATAACCAAGAAAAATAATGAAAATAGCAATTATTGGATCAGGAATTTCTGGCTTAGGCTCATTATATCATTTATCAAAAAAGCATACAATTGATCTTTATGAAGTAGACAAAAGATTAGGAGGTCATACTGAAACCCATACAGTCAAAATCAAGGATAGATATATAAATGTAGATACCGGCTTTATTGTTTGTAATGATTTAAATTACCCAAACATTATTAATTTATTTCAAGAATTGAATGTAAAATTACATAAGACTTCAATGTCTTATAGCTTTTCATCACCTTCTATTTCTTGGTCATCTAATGATTTTGATAATCTTAAGTTGTTATTTAAACCAGCGAAGCTTAAATTATTAATGGATATTGTAAGATTTAATTATTATGCAAAAAAAACTGATCATCTAAATCTTGATTTAGAAGATTGGCTGAAAAAAAATAAATTCACAAAAAAATTTATAAATTCATATGTCCTACCAATGGCAGGAGCAATCTGGTCATCAGATACAAGTAATATTCTAAAGTTTCCAGCCACCACATTCTTAAATTTTTTTAAAAATCATGGTTTATTAAAATTAATCAATAGACCGCAATGGTTCTCAATTTCAAATGGGAGTAAAAGCTATATTGATAAAATTATTTCTAATTCTTCTTTAAGTAATACTTATCTCTCATCTAAAATTAGTATTACTAGAAAAAACAATAAGATTATAATTAACAATAAAAATCATGAGTCTTATTATGATAAAATAATTTTTGCCTGTCACGCCAATCAAGTTGAACCATTGATAAAAGATATTACTAACGAAGAGAAAGTAGCTCTTGATTTATTTGAATATAATAAAAATAGAGTCGTTCTTCATACAGATAAATCATTAATGCCTGAGTCAAAAAAAAATTGGACTGCATGGAATTCCTATAATGATAATCATAATGATTACGTAACCTACTGGATGAATGAGTTGCAAGATCTTGATACCGAGAAAGAAATATTTGTTACTTTGGGGAAATTTAAAGCAATTGAAGACGAGTTAGTCATTAGAAATCTATTTTATGAGCATATTTCTTATTCTTTCAATACTCTTAAGGGGCAAGAAAAAATCAATAAATTACAAGGATTTAACAACACCTATTATGTTGGAGCACATCTAGGTTATGGATTTCATGAAGATGGACTAACTTCTGCAATAAAAGTCTCTAGTATGATTAATAATGAATAAGTCTAATTTATATATTTTTCTTGGTAAAGTTTTTCATAAACGTGTATTTCCAAAAAATCATGAATTTTTATATAGTTATAAAAGTCTATACTCTAAAAATATTTTATCTTTTTCAAATTATAGTTTTTATAAACAGAAAGATGTTTTTTTTAACTATGATTTTAATACCAAGCAGGTCAATGAAGGCATCATTCCATGGTTAAAAAAAATTAAAACTGATTTTTCATTAAATGATGAGTTTTTAGAATTAAATTTGCTGAAGACCCCTAATATTTTTTTAAAAAAAGCCTTTAATCCTGTATGCTTTTGGTTTGTAAACTATAAAGATAAAACTATTGGTGTTATTGCTGAAGTTACAAATACCTTTAAAGAACAACATTCATACTATTTAAGTAATCAGGGAAATCCTATAACTAAAGACTTGTGGCTTGAAGATGATAAAAAATTATATGTTTCACCTTTTGCAGACAAAATCGGTAGATATAAATTTAATTTTAACCAAGACCCACTAGCTATAAAAATAAATGAGTATGATCCCCAGGAAAATTTAGAGATCATTACAAGCTTATATGGAGAGTATAGTCAAGCAAGTGGATTTATGAAATTTTTGATGTATATGTCTATAATATATAATTCAACCAAAGTAATTCCTAGAATTCATATTCAGGCTTTATATTTGTGGATTAAGAAATTTAAATTCTATAGTCATAATGGTAATGGTCATGTTAAGTAAAATATTAAAGTCTAGAGTTGAAAGTGCCTTAAAGAATATAAAGACAGGTGAATTAACTATTACTTATCCTGACAAAACTGTGTCTAAATTTGGTGCGGGTATTATCAAGGGTAACATTACATTAAAATCTTGGAAAACTGTTTGGTTAGTTGTAACTCGTGGCGATATTGGTTTAGCTGAAGGATACTTTAATAACTACTGGGAAACAAATGACTTGCTGCAATTACTTGAACTTTTATCAAAAAATCTTGACCACATAACAGACATTGCTGACGGCTCAAAAATCTTTACATTTTTCACTTGGATTTATCATTCATCTAGAATGAACTCTATTAAAGGCAGTAAGAAAAATATTCTTGCTCACTATGATTTAGGTAATAATTTTTATAAATCATGGCTTGATGAAACAATGACCTATTCGTCTGCTTATTTTAACAATAAAGATATTGATCTAAACGAGGCACAGAATAACAAATATCAACTAATTTTAGACAAACTAAATATACAACCTGGTAGCCATATACTTGAAATTGGTTGTGGTTGGGGTGGATTTATAGAATTTGCTTCTTTACAAGGTTACAAAGTAACAGGTATCACAATTTCAAACGAGCAGTATGAGTTTGCACAAAATAGAATAAAGAATCTTCCAAATAATCCTGAAATTATTTTACAGGACTATAGGTTGACCAAAGGTCAATATGATGCGGTTGTTTCAATTGAAATGTTTGAGGCAGTTGGATCAAAGTATTGGGAAAAGTATTTTGAAAAAATCAAAGAACTATTAAAACCACAATCAAAAGCACTAATTCAAACAATTACGATAGCAGATGATTTGTTTAAAAAGTATATTAAAGAACCAGATTTTATACAGGCCTATATATTTCCAGGTGGGGAGATGGCTTCAGACAGTAAATTCAATTCATATGCCAAACTTTATAACTTTGAATCCTTAGATAAAAATTCTTTTGCAATAGACTATGCAAAAACATTAGAAGGTTGGTTTCATAATTTTAACAATAATTGGAATATGATTTCAGACATGGGTTTTAATGAACAGTTTAAAAGGCTGTGGGATTTTTACTTAGCTTATTGTCGAGGGGGCTTTCTATCGACTAGAATAGATGTTTCTCAATATCTATTAAAGAAGCAGAGTTAAAATCAAGATACGAAGGCTCTCTCTTGAACAAAGGTTCCAGCTATTTTTGTGCTTCCTTCTTGCCAACCTTTATTATTAAAATACATTTTCATTTCATTATTAAAATCAATTGAACCACAGATCATTATTTTGTCAGTCTTAGAGTTTGCATCTTTTAATATTATCTTTTTGTCTATCAATAATTGTACTCTTCCTTCCAGCTCGCTACTTTCTCTAGTAGTAGAGCAGTAAAAATTACTTGCAGTTGATGCAATAAATTCTTTAAAACATGTTTGTTCAGCTATTAAGCGAGTTGTCCAAACTATATTCACATTATCAAATGAATTAAATAGCTC
>CAJJAN010000040.1 GCA_905182145.1 uncultured Pelagibacteraceae bacterium | reverse complement strand
TACAGGTGCGAAATAGTTCTTACCATCAACCATACCACTTGGCAGGTCTCTAACTTCAGGGAACATATCTTTCCAGTTATCTATTCTAGATGTATCAAGTGGTTCTAGCACACCTGCTCTTACCCATCGTTTTATTTCACCTTGGCAAGGCCATGCTAAATCGAACTCAGCACCAGCTCTCAGTTTTTGTAATCCTTCTTCTGCGTCACCAAATGTGGTATATGCAGGAGATCCATGTTCTTCCGCGTATGATCCAAATAGACCATCATCATCGTAGCCTCCCCATAGAAAAACAGATCCAGGTTCTGCAAAAGCTTTAGTTGTCGGAACTATTCCAGCAATAAAAACCACCGATAGCGATACGACCATAGCTCTTACAAAAAAATTTTTTATTTCATTGTACTTTGGCATAATTAATTATCCTTTTTTTTATATTTAATCGTAAAAAATTGTACACCGTCACTTACTTCCGTCAATGTGAATCATGGTAAATCTGATTGATTAAATTCAAGAAAATTATATTTTTGGCTGTTTTTCAGGATTTTGAAGCCATGGATCTATGTTTTCATAGTTATATGCAGCCTGAAATACTAGATTATCAGTATAAGAACGGCTTATAATTTGTATTCCAGTTGGGACTTCATTTGAAGCAAATCCCGATGGAACGCTAATTACTGGGAGTCTGCCTAACATATTGAAGGGGTAGGCCATAGTCCAACACATGTCTCTCCCAGTCACTTCTTTTCCATTGATTACAACAGGATCTTTCAACAAATCCACATCTGCTGCAACAGCTGGTAAATTATTTGCTGGGCATATAAATACATCGTATTGATCAAGTAATGGACCTAATTCACTATACATTTTACCAGCAATTTCTCCGCACTTAAGTGGCGAGTATCCTAATGTTGCACCTAGCTCTGGATAAAATTCCTCTCTGTTCTCTGCAATTGCTTTTGCATGAACTTCTGCTGATCGTGCATTCATTAGGGCATAACTTGTTAATTGATCTTCGTACTGAGGTAAAAAATTAGCTACAGTTCTTGCAAATATATTTGCATAATGACTATAGCAGGCAGATTCAATTTCTTGTTTTTTCCAATTTAGCTTAACTTCAGTTACTGACGCTCCTAACGATTTAAATTTTTCAAGAGCCGATAAAGTATTTTTTTCGACTTCCTGGTCAACTTCAAAATATCCAAGATCCATAGAGTAAGCAATTTTCCAATCTTTAATATTTTCATATTCAAGTGGCAAAGAAATTGCAGGACGCAAACTCGAAATATCTTTTGCATGTGGTCCACACATAATATTCTGCATTAGTGCACAATCTGAAACAGTACGAGCCATTGGCCCAATAACACAATATTGATCAATGTTATATGGAGCACTTTGAGGATTTCTACCAAAGGGTGGTTTGTATCCAACTATACCACAAGCTGATGCTGGGATTCTAATTGAGCCACCAATATCACTACCTGTTGCCAACGTTGTACAGCCAGTAGCTAAAGCAGCAGCGCTACCACCACTAGATCCTCCTGGAGTCATATCTAAGTTCCAAGGATTTCTTGTTACTCCATTTACCTTTGAATGACAGAAAGATGTTAATGAAAATTCGGGGTTTGTAGTCCGACCATGAATTATTGCTCCAGAATTTGTAAGAGACTCAACATCAATATCAGTTTGATCAGCAACATAATCTTTAAAAATTAAACTCCCATTTTTATTGGGCTGTCCTTTTATATCGACTTCATCTTTAATTGCCAAGGGTATGCCTTCTAAAGGTAAAGTTTCTTTATCTTGCGAATATTTTATTTCTGCAGCTTTAGCCTGCTTAAGAGATTCTTCAAATTGAATAAAGTTAAAAGCATTTATTTTTGGATTTACATCATCAATTCTTTTTTTTATTTCTATTAGAAGCTCAACTGGAGATAATGTTTTATTCTTAAACATCTCTAAGGCCTGTGAAGCCGATAAATAACAAATCTCAAGGTTTAAATCACTCATATAATTATTTTATTTTAATTTACTCATTAATAAAATATATTGAATTTATCAAATGATTGAACAAAATATTAAAGATTTAATTTATAAGCAAGATCCGCACGCTGGTATGGACCAGCTGTTTTTTACTAATAAAGATCTATTTAACCTCAGCTATGAGGCTATGTTTAAAAAACAATGGGTATGCCTTACGCACCTGTCCTACTTTGATGAGAATGAAGTTTTTACTTATCAAATTAATGATAGTTTTATTGAAATTAAGAAACTAAAAAATAAAAATCTTACCATTTCATCCCCTAAATTAAACAGCCATTGTCATCTTAAAGTTTATGAAAGTTTAGTATTTATTAATTTATCTGAGTTTCCATACTCATTTGAGGAATTTATAAACCCTTTGGAACCATATATAAAAATGCATGGTCTTAATGACGGTAAAATTGCTTTCAAGAAAGACTATATATTTAATGCTTCACATTTAGCAGCTATTCATAATTTTAAAGAATGTGCACATTGTTGGGGAGGTGAGTTTACTCATAAAGATTATCTAAGTGTTCATGGAGAGGAATACTGTAATTCATATGGGGCAGGAGTAGGGTCAGGAATTGAATCACCTAAACTTGATCAAAGGATTAAAGATTGGACGCTGGAGACAAAAAATAAAGGTTTATTTGTTGGTGAATATAATGAAGACACAAATAAATTTTTTCGTATAGCTGAGCGTACCCCCCTAGCTGAAGGTATAAAGTCAGAAACTATTGATGGAAGTTATTCATGTTCATCTTTGATGGGAGATTTTAGAACGATTGGACCTGATAACGGCTACACTGCAATTGGATTTAGTCCATTTAATAGCTTTGTTGCTAATAATGAATTTGTAATTCTTTTTTTATTTTCTCCAGTAAGTCAAAGTAAAACTATCGTTACTCAATACTGGATAAAACATAAAGAGGCAGATGTTGATATTGAGAAAATGATTTTTCTATGGGATCAAACATCTAAGGAAGACTCCCAGTTGTGTGAAATGAATCAAAAAGGAATTGAGAGTCAAGCCTATCAACCTGGTAGGTACGGCGATCTTGAAATAAGCCTTGTTCATTATCAAAAGTTTTACTTGGACCATTTGCAAAATTATATCAAAGGGCTTGTCTAGGTAAGTATAGTATTATGGAGATTGCTAAAGAATCTGAGTTAGAAAAACTTTTAAACAAAAAGGGCATTGAGTATCTAGATGCTATTTTTACTGATTTATGTGGTTACGTCAGGGGTAAAAGATTTCCTTTAAATGAAGCGAGTAAAATATTTAAAGATGGATTTCAGTTGCCGTATTCAGTCTTCTATTTAGATGCATTAGGTGGAGTTACCAATAACCTTGAACTAGGTTGGGCTGATGGGGATCCAGATGGACTATTTTTTCCTATTACTAACACTATAAAAAAAGTTCCTTGGAACGATAATACCCTTCAAATACTAGTATCAATGTGCGATGAAGAGAAAAATCCTTCTATTCTCGATCCAAGAAATATGTTGGCTTCAATTTTAAAAAAATTTGATGCTATTAATTTAAAACCTGTAGTTGCCTTTGAGCTTGAGTTTTATTTACTAGATAAGAATAAAGATAACTTAGGAAAACCTTTACCAGCCACAGGAGTAGACAAAACAAATGTCTATGGGATGCGTGAGCTCGATATCTTTAAAAAACTTCTAGAAGATATAAATGAAAATTGTAAAATTCAAAATATTCCAGCTTCCACATTTACAAGTGAGTTTGCTCCAACTCAATATGAAATAAATTTATCGCATACTAGTGATTTACTAAAAGCTGCTGATGATGCATCTCTTCTTAGAAGAGTGATACATGAAACAACTTTAAAACATGGCTATGAAGCAACATTTATGGCAAAGCCATTTTTAGAACAAACTGGAAGTGGTATGCATATACATATGTCAATGTATGATGATAAAAACAATAACTTATTTTCATCAGGCGATAAACTTGGGAGTGATTTATTAAAGCATGCGATAGCAGGAATGCAATCAACTCTTTATGATAGTTTCCCCATCTTTATTCCAAATCGAAATGGTTTTAGAAGAATTAAACCAGATCAATTTGTGCCAGTAAATAAATCATGGGGTTATAACAATAGAACAGTTGCCTTGAGAATTCCGTCAGGTAAAGACGAAGCTAGGCGTATTGAGCATCGTGTAGCATCAGCTGATGCGAACGCCTACTTAACATTAGCTAGTATTTTGGCTGGTGTACTTAATGGTATCAATAATAAATTACAACCGACACACTTTATAGAATATGGCACTAACGCTGGAATTGAAACCCAGGCTGATCCAGAAATTCCTACTTCATTAGAAAATTCCCTAATTAGATTTGAAAACTCAAAAATTTTAAAAGAATATTTTGGAGAAAACTACCTCAAGCTTTATGCTTCTGTTAAAAGAGGTGAGGAAAATTTATATAATTCTACCTTTATACCAAAAGAAGAATATGATTATTATTTATAGGATTTAAATGACTGAAAAATTAATTAGAACTGACAAAGATTACATTGCTTATTTAAAACTTAACGACAATCCAGCAAATAGTCTTTCATCAGAAATGATGGGTGCAATTCAAGCTGAGTTAACAGAAATAGACACAAATCCTTCTATTAGGGTTGTAGTTTTTGAGTCAGCAAGTGAAAAAATATTTTGTTCTGGACATAGCTTAACAGAAGTCAAAGGTATGATGAGCGATAAAGATGTGCAGGCTCAAGAAAAATTATTTGCCCAGTGTTCTATGATGATGAAACAAATTCAACAAATTTCTAAACCAGCAATTGCCAAAGTAAGAGGCGTAGCTACTGCTGCAGGAAATCAACTAGTAGCATCTTGTGACCTTGCCTATGGTTCAGAGGATTCAAGGTATGCATTACCAGGAGCAAATATAGGATTATTTTGTCATACACCTCAAGTTGCCGTTTCTAGAACAGTAGGTCGTAAAGCGACAATGGAAATGTTATTAAGTGGCCAAATGATTAATTCTGCAAAAGCTGAAAAAATTGGATTAATAAATAAAGTAGTTAGCTCAGCTGATTTAGACAATGAAGTAGAAATGGTTTGTGCAACTATTAATCAGAAATCTGCTGAGGTTATTGCTCAAGGCAAAAGTAGTTTTTATCGACAAATTGAAATGGGATTGACTGACGCGTATGCTGCCACCAGTCAAAATATGGTAAAAAATCTTGAATTAAATGATGCCAATGAAGGTATAAGTTCTTTTTTAGAAAAAAGACAGCCTGAGTGGACTAACGATTAACAGCTAAAGTTTCTGGTTGAATATCTTTTTTTAACACAGTTTCTCTTCTAATAATAATTAGTGAAGAAATTACAATTAAAGCAGCACCAAAATAAGTATTCCAAGTTGGAACCTCTCCCCAAATTAGATAACCAAATATTATTGCATAAATAAGACTTAAGTATTTTAACGGAGTAACAATTGAAACTTCAGCATTTTTAAAGGCTGCTGTAAGTGCAAGATTACCTATACCACCTGAAACTCCAACACATGTTAGAATAAATAAATCAAAACTAGAAACTGGCATTTTCCAATCTCCAAATAATGGAATAGTCACTAATGAAGCAATAATTCCAAATATGGTGAAATATAGTGCGACCAAATAAGTTGGCTCGGTTTCACTAAGTTTTCGAATTGAAATAGATACCATTCCAAAGAAAAAGCAGAAAGTAAGAGGTAGGAACATATAAGCAGTAAAATCTGTTGAAAGTGGATTGACCAAAACACAAACACCAATAAATCCAAGAATTATCGCCATCCATCGTCTCATTCGAACTACTTCATGGAGAATAAGTATCGATAAAATAGTTGAAAAGATTGGGGAGGCGAAGGTTAGGGATACTGTTTGTGCCAAGGGCAGATAATGTAATGATGCATAAACAGCAAAAAGAGCACAAGTTCCTGTAATGCAACGAATAAAATGTAATCCAGGTTTTTTAGTTTCAAATAAGTTTTTCCACCGTTCCTTGGGGACCACAAAAACTAAAGGGATGATGCCAAAAATCATTCGAAAAAATATAACTTCGCCAATGGGATAGCTTGCAGTAGTCCATTTTACTGATAAATCCATTATAGAAAAGCCTGTAACAGAAATAAGCATAAAGAAGGCAGCTGCTTGAATGTTATTTTTATTCATATTTCTGTTTTTAATAAAGTTGATATAATAGAATTTGAATATTAACAGTAATTGAAAAATGAGCGTCTGGAAATACTTAATGGCAGCGTCTTTGGGCAATATGATTGCAGGCCCATTGGGAGCTTTAGCATTTACTGCTGGAGCTTTTTTTCTTGGTGGCAAAAAAACTCTTAATAATAATGGCAATAAGTTTAACCAACAGCAGAGTGTTTATGCAATTGGCTTAATTGTACTTGCTGCAAAATTAGCTAAAGCAGATGGTACTGTAACTTCAGATGAAATAGCTAAGTTTAAAAAGATTTTTAGAATTCCACAATCTGACTTCAAGCAAGTTGCCGCTATTTGGAAGCAAGCAGCAGAAACCAGTAATGGTTTTGAGACGTATGCAGAACAACTTTATCAAACATTTAGACGTTCACCACAAATGCTAGAACAGATTATTCTTGGTCTTTTTGAAATAGGCTATGCCGATCATGAGTTATCATCTCCAGAGTTAAAGTTTATTAAAAAAGTGAGCAATATTTTTAGACTAGACCAACAAACCTTTAATCGTCTTCGCAATTCAAGACCAGAGTTTGTTAAGGAAGATCCATACAAGGTATTAGGCGTAAAAAAATCGGATAGCATTAATGATATTAAAAAAGCCTATCGAGCACTAGCTAGAAAAAATCATCCTGATGTTATGCGTGCTAAAGGAATAACTGACACAAGTATAATTCGAAAAGCTAAAGAAAAATTTCAATTAATTAATGATGCTTATGAACAAATCTTGAAAATAAAGGGTGTGAAATAGCTAAAACTTAGAATATTTCTAAACAAGGACTAGATTGTTTGAATATCAAGGCTATAGTTAGTTTATGAGTTTTTTAATTTTTGTAGCACTTTTAGTACTGATTTATATCCTGTACTTAATTAGACAAGACCTGCAAGATCATCACGTTAGAACCGAGTCTATGTTACAACGCATCTCAGAGACAGTTGTTAAGTCAGCAGATTCTGAAAAAGACGATTAAACTTAATTTTTTTTACTCCACTTACTTCTCTTCCGATTACGAATAAATGGTGGATATACTCCAGTATTAAGAAATATTTTGACATATCTTTTTTGGAGCCAGAAGATTTTTTTAAGTGTTTCAAACATATTATTGCTAACAAATTAATTAGTTTTTAAAAAAAATATATACTATATTTCAGCTATGAATGAACAAGATATTTTAGAAAATCGCAACTGGCTAGAGGTATGGCATCATTACTATGATCCTGAATTAAAGTTAGAGCCGAATGATCCTAATGCTATATGTATTAGTTCAGTTGATGCCTCAGGAATGCCCAATGGTCGATACGTTTTATTAAAAGATGTATCTGAAAAAGGCTTTTTATTTTACACCAATTTAAAGAGTCAAAAAGGCAAGGAGTTGTTTAAAGCAGGTAAGGGTGCATTAACTTGGTGGTCACGAGCACAGAATAAATCAGTACGGGTACAGGGAACGGTAGAACAAGTAAGAGATGATATTGCAGATACTTATTGGGCTTCTCGAAAGGAAGATGCAAAAATTTCTGCAATTTTATCCAAACAAAGTGATGAGGTTGCAAGTCGAGAACAGTTAGAGGAAGAATTTGCTAAGCTTAAAGCAGAATATGCTGGTAAAGATATTCCACGCCCAAAACATTGGTCAGGTGTAATTATTTGTCCACAAAAAATAGAATTTTGGGAAGCAACATCCGCTTACACATCGCGACTACACAATAGATTTGTATTTGAACTTAATAATAATCAATGGATTACAAAAAGGCTGTACCCATAATTCATGCTTAAGAAGATTATAATCTGTATAGTGGCACTAACCATTTCTCCACTGTACGCATTTGCCAAAGAAGACTTACCAGTTCCACGATGGGTTAGTTTAAATGATGAAGCTAATATGCGCAAAGGCCCAAACACTAACGCATCTATCATGTACCACTATCAATTTGAAGGTTATCCAATGGAAATAATTCGACAAATCGATGGTTGGCGATATGTGCGTGATCCATTAGATGGCACTGAAGGTTGGATGAGCCACATACTATTTAATGGTGCACGCCATGTGATAACTTCAAATAAAGACATTAGCTATGGTTATAAAGCAACCAATAAAAGTAAGATTGTTGCAAAATTAGCTTTTGGGGTACATGGCAAAATCTTAAACTGTAATTCCAATTGGTGTTATGTTGCTGTTAACACTAATGCGAAATCTAGTAAAATGTACCTTGAAAAGAAAAATCTCTATGGAGTTTATGCCCACGAAATTATTGATTAATTTCTTTTTTTGAACACACTTTCTCCATAATAAAGGCTCAATTTCCTACTATCTTTTAAAGCAGTAGACAGAAAGATTTCCTTTTCTCCATATGTTTCCCCTTACTTTCTGTCTACTTTTATAAGAATCAGATACTAATCAATTTCAAATAATATTTATTAAAAGATAAAAGGATTACGGCATGAAATATGTATTTTATGATTTTGAGACTAGTGGATTATCAGCTGAATTTGATAGCATAATACAAGCAGCAGCAATTCTGACAGATCAAGATTTTAATATTATTGATAGTTTTGATATGCGTGGACGTATGAAAAAAGAGTACCCTGTTCCGCATCCAAAAGCATTGCTAGTAAATGGAACGGGAGTAGATCTTCTAAAAAATCATGAGGATTCTAACTTTAGTCTAATAAGAAAAATGCAGCAAAAATTTCTATCTTGGGGGGAGACAACTTATATTGGTTATAACTCTTTAGGATTTGATGAGAGATTTTTAAGACAAAGCTTGTATCAAAGTGCATTACCTCCTTATTTAACGAATACGAATGGCAACAAACGTGGTGATGCTCTAAAAATAATTCATTCTGCCGCTGCAGTTGCACCCAACTCATTTGTACGACCTCTTAATGATGACAATGGCAAAATCACTTTTAAGCTTGATCGTTTTGCACCTGCAAATGGAATTGATCACTCTAATGCACATGATGCCTTAAGTGATGTTGAGGCAACTATAGGTGTTTGTAAACTTGTTAAAGATAGATGTCCTGATGTATGGGAAGCTGCTATGAAAACAACTTCAAAACAGGATGTTTACAAATTCATAAATCAAGATCGTATATTTTGTGCCAGTAGATATTTTAGAGGTAAGGAATATACGAATGGATTGGCATATTTAGCAGTAGACCCAACGTATCAAAATTATGTTTATTGTTTTGATCTCAAGACTGATCCTGATTTAATTTTTGATTTAGATCGTGCTGAGCTAAAAAAATTATTTAAAGGCAAAAAGAAATGTTTTCAATTGATAAAAGCTAATGAGCAGCCAATATTACTTGATGAAAAATATTTGATGCAATCTGAAGAGTTCAAAGAAGATGATTTAAAAGTTTTACAAGAACGAATGGAAAAAGTTCGCAATAATAAAAATTTTATTGAAAAGTTTACCAACCTTCTAATTGACATGAGTGAGGAAAAATCGTTTGTTGAAGATCAATCAGAAAGAACTGTGGAACAAAGAATCTTTGATGGATTCCCTGATAATAAAGACAATTACTTGATGCAAGATTTCCAAGCAGCTGAATGGGAAAAGCGATATGACATTGCATTAAAAATAACTGATAGCCGTATTCAAGAATTTGCTAAGCGTGCAATCTATAATGAAAAACCAGATTTATTACCAAAAAATGAACTTTTAAAAAGAGATCAGGATGTTGCCACAAAATTATTAACTATGGATAAAGTTCCATGGAATACTATTCCAGATGCAATGAAGGAAATTGATGACCTTAGAGAGTCTGAAAATGAATATAATATGGATATATTAGAAGAAATTGATGAATATATTCAAGAACTTGAAGAGACACATAGCAACATTTTAAAGCAGTAGGATAGAAAGTAAGTATGGGTGATTTAAGTATATTAAGTTTTATAGCAGGTGCTGTAATAGCAATAGTTGGAGCATGGATTGTATTCTCTATAAAAACACGTGCATTAAATGAAAAAATAATCAGACATCAGGCCGAAACAGATGCGCGCGCATCCTTTTCAGATGAGCTTAAACAAAAATTAACTACTGCAACTGATGAAGTTATTAATCCGGTCAAAGATTATATGACCAAAGAAGTTGGAAGAGTTGAGCAGCTTAAGATAGAAGCTGCAGCAGGCTTAAAAAATCTAAATGAAAAACAAGCTGATGCGATGAATACGATGTGGCATAAATTTGAAGAAACAAAGATTAAAACTGAATACTCAGCTAACACCCGTGGTAAGAACAATGAATTACTAATGCAGGAGTTGGTAAAAAATACTAAATTTGTTGAAGGTAAGAATGTTTTCTATAATACCAAAATTCCAGAAATGTCAGTAATACCAGATGCACAATTTATTTTGTCTAAAACACACAAATTAATTGCAGATGCAAAAGCACCGTTAGATCCATTTGATGAATATTTTGATGCACAAGAAAAAGGTGATTATGAAACTATTAAATTGATTAAAACTAAAATTGGAAAAGCAATTAAAGATCATATCGATGAATTATCCAAAAAGAATTATCACAAAGCTAAGGGTTCATTCAAATTTATCCTGATGTTTTTACCAAGTGAAAACCATCTTCAGATTGCACGTGAGAGTTCTAAATATATGCAAATTGATTTAGAAAATTATGCAAGAAATAAAAATATTCTCATTACAGGACCAAGAAATTTCTTAATTGATTTAGACTGGTTTGATAAATTAATGTCGATGGAAGAAAATAATAAATTAGCTAATGAATTAATGGATACAATCAATCCACTCTTTTCAGCATCAAAAGTTTTATTCAGTCACTTTGCTGATCACTCAAGAAGCATAAATCAAGTAGTTAAGTCAGCAGAGAAAATTAATAGCTCTTTTTCGAAGACCCTTATTAATGCGCTGCAGAAAGTAAAAGATAAAGGCTATAAAAATCCAGATATTGAAACAACTTTAGAAAACTCTGAAAAACTCTCTGAATCTGGCCTAGATCAAGTTTCCGAACCTCAAGATAATCTTTACAAATTAGATATAATTAAAAGGAAAAAAGATTAAAAATATATAGTTAATTCAATAACTTAGTATTATTTTTAATACCCTTAGGACTTGACTTGGTCGTATTAATACCTACATTACAATTAACTTTAAGAGGATAAAATTATGGCTACAATTAATATTACTGACGCAACATTTGAACAAGATGTTCTTAATTCTGACAAACCTGTCGTTCTAGATTTCTGGGCTCCATGGTGCGGACCTTGTAAGCAAATAGGACCATCTTTAGAAGAAATCTCTGATGAGATGAAAGATGACATTATTGTAGCTAAAGTTAACATCGATGAAAATCCAGTAACACCGACTAAGTTTGGTGTGCGTGGCATTCCTACAATGCTAGTATTTCAAGGTGGTGAGGCTAAAGCAACAAAAGTTGGTGCAGTTTCAAAATCTGCAATCGTTGAATGGATTAAAGATTCAATCGCCTAATTAGTTTTAAGTACTTGTCCAGCTAGATATAATGATCCGCAGATTAGAACGCGGGCAGTAGGGTGATCCTTGCTAATAGATTGTATTGCTGTCTCTAAATTATCTGCTGGTGACACACTAATACCTATATCTTTTAATTTAGTGCTAAGAGTGGCTGCAGGTATTGCACTCTCTTCATTAGGTATTGTTATAGTTTTAATCTCCTTAATATCTTCAAACTGCTCAATGTAGCTCTTAGGATCTTTTGTATTGATCATTCCTAAAACAATAATTAAGTCCTTCTTATTTGTTAAATTTTGTAGTGTTTTATTGAGTTGAAAAGCTGCATCTGTATTGTGTGAACCATCTAAAAATAATTCATTATCAGCTGATAACATATCTAAATATTTACCATTCTTTATTTGCTGTACTCTACCAGGCAAAACAAGATCAAGATGGCAGTTTTTTTTCAAAGCAGTATCTACATTTGTAGCTTCAGTTTGGATAACAGATGCTATAGCTAAACCTAAATTGTATAGTTGAAAATCACCATGAATATTTAATGGTTCTAAAATTATTTCATTATTATTATCAGAATAACAAATTTTATTATTTTTTAATTCTATATTCCAATCTTGTTTATAGATAAATGTAGGCGCATTACGTTGGTTAGCTTGCTCAATTAAAACTTCTAAGGCTTCTCCAAATGGCTGTCGACCAATAATGACTGGAATACTTGGCTTTATAATACCAGCTTTTTCGAATGCAATTTTTTCGATGGTGTCGCCAAGAAAGTCATGATGATCGTTAGAAATTGAAGATATAACTGATATTTTTGGCAACATTACATTAGAACTATCAAGCCTACCACCTAGACCAACTTCGAGTAATGTGTAATCAGCTATATTTCTAGCTGCAGCTAAAAAAAAGCATGCAGAGGTAATTTCAAAAAAAGTTATAGGCTTGTCATTATTAATATTTTTAACTTCATTTAACAGTGATGATAAAGCTTCATTGCTAATGGTATTAGTTCCTAATTCAAATCGTTCATTAAATCTGACTAAGTGTGGTGAGATGTATGCATTAGTCACCTTATTCATGGCTTGAAGAATAACTTGAATAAATTTTAATGTAGAGAATTTACCGTTAGTACCAGCGATATGAATAATATTCTTAATTTTATCTTGAGGATTTTCGAGTTTAGCTAAGAGTGACTGAATTCGATCTAATGATAAATCAATTCGCTTTGGATGAAGCTCTAAGAGTTGATTGAGTTGCTCCTCAATCTGCAAGTCTGTAATATTCAATTAAGCTACTCGTTTTAATAATAAAGATAATAAGTTTACTAGCTTATCTTTAAGGTCTTTTCGATGAATAATTTGGTCAATAAAACCATGATCAAGTAAAAATTCAGAACGTTGAAAACCATCTGGTAAAGTCTCTCCAACAGTATTAGCAATTACTCGTGGGCCTGCAAAACAGATTAAAGCTTTTGGTTCGGCGATAGTTACATCACCTAGCATAGCAAATGAAGCGGTAACTCCACCTGAAGTAGGGTCGGTAAGAATAACAATATATGGCAACTTAGCATCTTTTACCATTTGAACTGCTATAGTAGTTTTTGGTAACGCTTGAAGGCTTAGCTGATTTTCTTGCATTCTAGCACCTCCACTTGATGTGATCATAATGAAAGGAGTATTATAAGAAATGGCATGTTCAGCTGCCTTAACCATTGCTTCAGCACCAGCGGAAGACAAACTTCCACCCATAAATTTAAAGTTCATTGCAACAACAGTTGTTGAAATACCTTTCATCTTTCCATAACCAATAAGAAAAGCATCCTGCATTTCAGTTTTAGCCTGTGCTTCTTTAAATTTTTCTTTATAGGAATTTGTATCTTTGAAATTTAGCGGATCTAGCTGGACAGTTGGGTAAGGTATTTCCTCATAAATACCTTCATCAAATAGATTTTTCATTCTGGTTCTAGGATGAATATACAAATGCAAATCACAATTTGGGCACACATAATAATTTTTTTCCAAATCATCAGAGTACAGCATAGTTTGACATTGAGAACATTTGACCCAAGAGTTATCAGCAACTTTTAAGCTTTTTTTACCACCTAAAATAGATTTTATTTTTGGTGCTAATTTTGTTATCCAATTCATGAGTTTAGATTCTCAATCAATTCAGAACAAAAGTCTTCTACAAATTTAGCAATATTTTTTTTATCAGTATCTTTTTTTGAAACTTCTTGAATTTTTTCAACAATAGCTGAGCCAATAACCACACCATCAGCATTTGATTGAGAGAAGTTCTTTACATCTTCGACTGTCTTAATTCCAAATCCAGAGACTACAGGCAGATCTGTATATTTCTTAATTCTTAAAATTTGTGAATTAACTTTATCTATTTCTGCAGACTTAACACCAGTAATACCTGCAACATTTACGCTATAAATAAAACCTTCTGCATCTTCTACTAATGTTTTGATTCTCTCATCAGAAGTTGTTGGAGTGATTAGTTTTATTAGAGCTATATTTTCATTTTTTAAAGCTTTTTTGAGCTGAGCTTCTTCTACAACATCAGCTGGTAAGTCGACGCATATAACAGCATCTATAATACCACTAACTTCTTTAGCAAATTTTTCTATACCATATATAAAAATATTATTTAGATAGCCCATCATGACCAAGCCAATCTCTTGATTATATGCCCTCATTTCTTTTGCAATGCCAATAACCTTATCAAAATTAATTCCATTTTTGATGCTCTCAATATTTGCTAGTTGAATAATTGGACCATCAGCCTGTGCTTCAGCATGTGGAAAAGATATCTCATGAATGTGCGCACCTGAATCTGCTATCGATTTCATTATCTCGAGACTAGTATCTTCATTTGGAAAACCAGCTGTAGTAAAACTTATGAAAGCTTTTTTATTTTCTAATTTTAAGTTTTTAAAAATGTTACTTATTCTATTTTCCAAGTTTATCACCTAACATTCTTTCAGCAGTATCAATATCCTTATCACCTCGACCACATATATTAATTACAACAATCTTATCTTTACTCATGTCTTTAGCTAACTTTATTGCCTGTGCTATGGCAAAACTTGGCTCAAATGCTGGCAAAATGCCTTCTGATTTACAAAGTAGCTGAAATGCATCAAAGGCCTCTTCATCAGTTGCATAAGTGTAATTTACCCTGCCTATACTTTTAAGATATGAATGCTCTGGTCCACATGAATAAAAGTTAATGCCTGAAGCTAAGCTTTTAGTATCTAACGTTGCAGAACCATCATCTGATTGAAGCATAAAGGATTTAAAGCCTTGCATGATTCCTACTGAGCCATTGGTTAGTGCAGAACTATGCTCTGCTTCTACACCATATAAAGCAACTTCATGATCATCTAAAAATTCGTGAATTGATCCAATTAAATTAGAACCACCTCCAATGCACGCAACTATTGCATCAGGCAGTCTATTTTCTTTTTCTAAAATTTGTTTTTTAATCTCTTTTCCAATTATTGATTGTGCGAACTGTACAATTTTTGGAAAAGGGTGAGGTCCAATAGCAGAACCACAACAATAAAATGCCTCTGGATCACTCGACCATGCCTTAAGTACAGACGTGCAGGCATCTTTGAGAACCCCTTTTTCTCCTGTACCATCGACACACTCAACAACTTCAGCACCAAATAATTTTGCCTTTAAAACATTGGTTGATTGAAGAAATATATCATCTTTACCCATGTATCCGATTACAGGTAAATTAAATCTTGCTCCACAAGCAGCTGTCGCAATTAGATGTGCACCAGCTCCAGTTTCACAGTAGATTTTTGTTTTACCCATATACTTTGCTAAAAGTATTTGGAATAGCGAGTTATTTATTTTATGTGCACCTAAATGATTTAAGTGGTCAGATTTTAAGTAAATTTTTGCACCACCAATTTTCTTAGTTAATTGTTCGGCATAATAAAGTGGATTTGGTCGACCAACATACTCTTTAAGATAGTATTCAAATTCATCAATAAATTTTTTATCATTAATTGCTGCATCAAAAGCTTCTTCTAGCTCTATTAGATTCGGCATTAATATTTCAGGAGCATATCTTCCACCAAAATCACCATAGTAACCCTTTTCGTTTGGCCCACTTCTTAATGAATTTTTTATTTCTTCAGTAGTCATTTAGTCTTAACCTTGTTGATAAAATCACTTATTTTGACTTTATCTTTTACTCCAGGACTGCTTTCAACGCTAGAGGATACGTCAAAAAATGATGTAATATTGTTTTTTAGGGCTATTTCAAGGTTGTCTATATTTAGCCCACCAGATAAAAAGAATTCTTTTTTAAGGTTTTGGCCACCTAATAGGCTCCAATCAAATTTTTTTGCATTACCACCCGGCATTTCTGTCTCTTCAGGTTTTGCATCAAGCAAGAAATAATCGCACAAATCGCTATAATCATTAACATTATTAAAATCAGCTTGAGTAGAAATACCAAAAGCCTTTATAATTTTTAATTGTGTATTTTTTTTGATTGCACCTAAGTAACTAAGATCTTCAGATCCATGAAGCTGAATATAATTAAATCCAGAATCTTCTATTTCCTTAATATCATTGATATTTGCATTCACAGTCACAGCAACCGTGTCGATTGGTTTAGATAATTTAGAGATAATATCTTTACTGTCATGTAAGGATATGTTTCTAGGAGAGTGTTCATATGAGACAAAACCAAGATAATCAGCATCATTATCTATACAAAAATTAGCGATAGATAAATCTGTAATTCCACAGATTTTAATTTTATTAGGTTTCATTATAGTGATTGAAATATTTTTTGTGCTGCTTTAGCTGGATCTAAGGCTTTAGTGATTGGTCTGCCTATAACTAAAATGTCTGCGCCAGCTTCAACTGCCTCTTTAGCACTCATAGTTCTTTTTTGATCATTAGAATTATCTTCGTTATTTCTTATGCCTGGAACAATCAACTTTAAACTATCATTAATTTCTGATCTTATTATTTTAATTTCGTGTGGAGAACAGACAATTCCGTCTAATTTATTTGCTACAGCTAATCTTGCAAGTTTAATGACTTGATCACTTAGTGAGCTATTTAACCCAACTTCCTTTATTCCATTTTCATCAAAACTTGTTAAAACAGTTACGCCGATTAATTTTGTTTTGCTTTTATTTGAGTCTCTAATATCAACACAATCTCTAAGCATTTCTGATCCACCGGAAATATGTAGAGTGGTTAATTCTGGTTCTGATGCTAGTATTCCCTGAAGTGCAGATTTAGTTGTATTAGGAATATCAAATAATTTAAGGTCTATAAACATGGGTAAACCGAGTTCTTTGATTTTATTTATTCCCTCAATTCCACAGTGAGTATAAAATTCAAGTCCAAGTTTTACACCTCCAATAAAAGGTCTAATTTTTTCTATCAAAGCAATTGCTTGCTCGGTATCACTTGTATCTATAGCGCAGTAGATTGGATTATTGGTCAATTTTTTTGTTTTTTTTAAAGCTCTGAATCCATGTCAGTATTTGAGGATAAAGAATTATCGATTTTATTTGCAGAATTAAGCTTAATTCTGAGTTCTTTTCCAGATTTAAATCTAGGAATATGTTTTTCAGAAACTTTTACCGCGTCGCCTGTTCTTGGATTTCTTCCAACTCTTTCTTTCCTTTTTTGAACTGAGAATGCACCAAAACCTCTGAGCTCGACTCTTCTGCCGTCAGCTAAAGATTTGGTAATTTCAGAAAAAATTGTATTAATGATTCTCTCTACATCTTTGATATATAGGTGTGGATTTTGATCTGTTATATTTTGAATTAACTGACTTTTAATTAAGCTCATGGTTTAATTATAGAGCTAACTAATCTTTTGTAAACTATTGATTAAGATGAGTATTATTCTTCAGATTCAGTTTTTTTATCACTTATAGCTTTACCAAGAATATCTCCTAGAGATGCACCAGAATCCTTAGCTCCATATTTACTTATTGCTTCTTTTTCTGTTGCTTCCTCAAGGGCCTTAATTGACAATGAAACCTTGAAATTTTGAACATCAATCTGTGATATCATTGCATCTAACTTGTCATTTCTTGCCCATCTTTCTGGTCTAGCATCAGGCTTTCTAAGAGCAAGGTCATTCTTTTTAATAACAACTTTAGGACCATTTGCACCAACCATGACTTTAACACCATAGTCAGTAACTTCAGAAACTGTACATGTAACAGTATCACCTACTGATTTATCTTTTATTTCATCAAACGGGTTTCCATCTACTTCTCTTATAGACAATGCAATCTTATCATTTTTATTTTCAATGATTTTAGCTTTTATTTTATCACCTACATTAAATTTTTGCATTTGATCTTTTGAATCTTCATGTGAATCCCATGATATGTTCTGACTGAAAATAGCTCCATCAATATCCTCTTCAAGACTACAGAATATAATATTATCTTTAATAGCTTTAATTTCTGTATCTACGATAGTGCCAATTGGATTAAGCTCATTATATTTTTCAAATGGATTAGCTGTTAACTGTTTAACACCAAGACTTAATCTTTTCTTAACGTAATCAACTTCTAGAACAATACATTCTACTGATTGAGATCTGGCGTATAAGTTACCAGGCTGAGAATTTTTCTTAGATGACCAAGTCAGCATATCTCGGTGAGCCAATCCTTCAATTCCATTGTCTACTTCGATAAAAATTCCGTAGTCGGTGACATTAGTGCATGTACCTTGTAATTTATCACCAATATTAAATTTGCCTTCTATCTTAGTCCAAGGATCTTCTTCGAGTTGTTTTAATCCACATGATACACGGTTTTTTTCAGGGTCAACTTTAATAATTTTTACTTTTACAATTTGATCGATCTTCAGAATTTCTGATGGATGTCCTATTCTACGATATGTAATGTCCGAACTATGTAATAATGAATCGTAACCACCAAGGTCTACAAACGCACCGTAATCAGTAATAGCTTTAACTCTGCCTTCAACTACGTCACCCAAAGCTAATTGAGAAAATCTTTCTTCTCTTAGTTCTTTATGAGTTTCTTCTAATACGGCCCTACGACTCACAACGATATTGTTACGCTTCGCATCCATTTTAAGCACTTTAAATTTTTGTGGAACATCCAAGAGATGACTTACATCTCTTAATGGTCGTGTGTCTATTTGACTTCCAGGAAGGAAGGCTGTAATTCCAATTTCCGCTGAAAGACCACCTTTAACCTTACCAGTGATGACACCATCAACAAGTTCTCCGGCATTAAATGATTTTTCTATTTCTGCCCAAATTTCTTTATTTTTTGCCTTTGATCTACTTAAAATACAATCACCATAATGGTTCTCAATTTTTTCTAAATAAACATCAATTACATCACCAATTTCTAGTTCTTTTTTATCTTTTGAAAAAATGAATTCTCTTTTAGCTATTCTACCTTCAACTTTTGCACCTATGTCAACAGTTACAGCGTCATCATCTAATTCAGATATAGTACCTTTTATTATTGTACCTTCTTTTAATTCGGAATTGAGTTGGGATTCGGCTAATAGCTTCTCAAATTCGTTAGAAGCTTGTTCAGGGTTTGTTAATTCGTTCATTTATTGTTGTTTTAATTTTTTTTAATTATCTTCAATATTTTATTGAAGCACTGTTCTATATCTAAATTTGAGTTATCAATCAAGTAAGAATCTTCAGCAGGTTGTAATGGAGCTGCTTTTCTAGTCATATCTCTCATATCTCGAATCTCGATTTCTTTTAAAATTTCATCAAATTTGTTACTTTTTCTGACTTTTTTAACCTGCAAATACCTTCTTTGAGCTCTTATTTCTGCCCTTGCCCATAAAAATATTTTTATTTCTGCTTTTGGAAAAATCACTGTTCCCATGTCTCTTCCTTCTGCAATTAGCAGTTTGGAAGCACAGCTATTTAATTTAGTAAAATTGCGCTGTATTTTAACAGTTAATTTTCTTAGCTCAGGGATACTAGAAATCTGTGATGAAATTAGATCTATACTCTTATTATATAATTTTTTGGAAGATTTTTTTATATAAATATAATTTTTAACATGAGTAATTACACTAGCCACATCCTCAGGATTAATATGATTTTCTTTTATGTCATGAGCAATACTTCTATAGATTTCTCCGCTATTTAAAACTGGTGCATCCAAAGATTTACTGAGTAGTTTACAGATGGTACCTTTACCTACGCCCGCAGGTCCATCAATTGTAATTATTTTATGCATTCAATAATATACTTTTTAAATCTTGATTGAATTTAGGATAACTTATGTCAATACATTTTAGATTATTAATTTTTAGAGGTTTTTTACAAATTAAGTTCAATATAGAAAATGACATTGCAATCCTATGGTCATGAAAGCTGTTAATCTTATTGCCACCATTAATCTCATTAGTTGATCCATTTATTATTAAATCATCTTTCATAATATTTGTATCAATACCAGAATTTAATAGATTTTCATGTATGCTTCTTAATCTATCACTTTCTTTAAACCTTAATTCAGCAAGACCTTTCATGATAGTAGTACCCTTTGCTTGTGAGGCAGCTATAGCTAAAATTGGATATTCATCAATAAGATAAGGAGCTAGCTTTTTTGGAATAACAATTGATTTTAACTTACTATATCTAACCTTAATATTGCCAACTATCTCGCCTGACATTTTACCAGTTTTTTTAATTTGAATTTTACCACCCATTTTTTTTAGAATATTGATATAAGCAACTCTAGTTTTATTGAGACATACATTTTTTATTTCAATGTTTGAGCCAGGTATAATAAGAGCACCTACAGTAAAAAATGCTGCTGATGAGGGATCAGAGGCAACGTAAATATCTTTAGCCTTAATTTCAGCTGGCCCCATGATCTTTAACTTAGTTTTTCCATTTCTGTATTTTTCTGATTTGAAATTTATTTTTAAATATTTAAATAAAATTTCTGTATGATCTCGAGTTGATTGGTTTTCAACAATTGTTGTTTGACCTGAAATATTCAAAGCAGCTAGCATTATACTTGATTTAATCTGTGCAGATGGCTTAGTAATAATATGCTTTATTGGCAAAGAATTTAAATTGCCCTCAATAGACAATGGTAAGTAATTACCTTTAGTTAAAGTTGTTTTAGCTCCAATATTTTTTAAAAATTCAGTTACTCTTAGCATAGGTCGGCCACTTAATGAACGGTCTCCCGTAAAAGAACATAAAATTGGGTTTGTTGCTACAGCGCCAAACATTAGACGTGAAGTTGTTCCAGAATTACCAGCATCTAAAACCTGATTAGGCTGCTTAAAACCGCCTGTACCAACACCATTTACAGTCCAGCTATCTTTTTTCTTTTTAATCTTAACGCCTAGTTTTCTCAAAATACTTACGGTGCTAAGTATATCTTTTGACTCAAGTAAATTATAAATCTTAGTCTCTCCAATAGACATTGCTCCCATTATAACCGATCGATGAGATATCGATTTATCACCACTTATGTTAAGTGATCCTTTTAATTTATATTTTGCTTGTATTGTCAAATTTAGAACTTAAAATATTGAGTATTAATAATATTCACATTATACAATATATATTAAAGATCTATTATTTAACAAAAAAATTTGGAGTAAAAAAAGTCATATGCCTAAACCAGAATGGGGTAAAAAAATTGTTTGTCCAGAGTGTAGCTCTAAATTCTACGATTTAAATAAAAAATATCCCGTTGAATGTACTGGATGTGGCGTATTTATAGCCTTAAATGAAATGTTGCAATATGGATCTGACGCAAAAAAAGTTCATGAAGATAATCTTGATGCAGAAGAAGTAGGCAATTTAGTTGGTGATGACGCAACTGAATCAATGACAGATGTAGACATATTAGATGATGAAACAGAAAATATAAGTGATGATGAAACTATCAGCCTAAATGATGCCGATGATGATTTAGGTGTTATTGATAATGAGGATGATGATTTAAATATTGAAGATTCTGTATCGGTTCCAATAGACGAAGACGAATAGTTTTATTAGGGGCTATAGCTCAGCTGGGAGAGCGCATCGCTGGCAGTGATGAGGTCATCGGTTCGATCCCGATTAGCTCCACCAAAGAGCTATACTTTAAATGTATCTCCTAGATATAGTTTTCTAGCTTCTTTATTACCTATAATTTTATTGCTATCGCCCTCTGCTATAATTTCACCTGAGTGCATTACATATGAATAATCACAAATATCCAGCACTTCACGAACATTATGATCTGTAATAAGTACACCAATATTTCTTTTAATAAGTTGTTTTATTAAATTTTTAATATCACTAATACCTATGGGATCCACACCTGCTGTTGGTTCGTCCATTAGTATTAATTTTGGATCTGCAGCTAAACATCTTGCGATTTCTGTTCTTCGTCTCTCACCTCCACTTAACATATATGGCATCGCTCTTCTAAGATGAGTAAGGGAAAATTCAGTCAATAATTCTTCTAAATTATTTTGCATTTGTTCCATGCTATATTTTTTTGTTTCAAGAATTGACATAATATTATCTTCTACTGATAAGCCTCTAAATATAGAGGGTTGCTGTGGCAAGTAGCCAATCCCAAGTTTTGCTCGTTCGTGCATTGGCAATGATACAATATTACAATCATCTAAATTAATTTCACCACTATCAGGCTGGATCAATCCCATTATCATATAAAAAGTAGTAGTTTTACCTGCACCATTTGGACCTAATAAACCAATAGTTTGACCTCTTTGAACATGAAGAGACACATCCCTTACAATAGTTTTTTCAGAGAGAGATTTTCTTAAGTTTTTTACAACTAAACCATTATTTGATGATATTAATTTAGGCTTCATTTTTATTTTGCTACTTTAACAGAAACTTGTTTATTATTATTTCCTTCGATAATACTTGTTGAATTGATTAAATCTACAATTAATTCACTACCATTCAATATATTGCCATTTTGTATTATTGAAACATTACCACTGATTTTAATTTTTTCTAATTTTGGGTCATATATAGCTTTATCACCAAATATTTCTTCATTGGGTCGTACAATTTTTACATTTCCAATTATTGTGATTAATTTAATCTTTTTATCATTATCATAATTTACTAAAATTTTATTGCCCCAAAAATGATTTTCAACATTTCTTGCGTAAGCATTGCCAATGAATTCTGATATAAGTAGATTTTCTTTGATGATCAATTTATCTGAATCTATATAAAAATAATTATCATTTTTTTCTTCACTAAAAACATTTGTGTTTAAAAAAATAATAAATACGAAATAAATTGATTTCATCTATCTTTAACTTTTACCCTAACATTACCTGAATACACTATAGTATTATTTTTTTCATCTACTACAGATGAGTTAGACTTAATTATTGAGGTATCTGATACTGAGATAACCTCATCTATAAAATTCATTTTTTTATTATCTATGTCTATTATGGCAAACTTTGCTGAAGTTTTATTTTCCATGTCATCATAAATTGTAACATTATCTATCAGTTCTATTGTTTGATTAATTTGATTATAGAGACCCTTATCAGCTTTAACATAAACTATCTCACCATTGTCATTTGTAAATTTCCCTAAAACTTCATAAAGCTCTATATTATTTTTAATTTGAATTCCTTTTTTGGCAATAATTTCATAAGGATTTGTATTTAACCCTTTATTTTTAAAAACAGGATTTGATATTTCAATTGTTCCAGGAGTTGATATTTCTTTTAAATTATTAACTTTGGTTTCAAGCATTTTTGAATCATTATTAAAATAATTTAATACAATTAAGCTTAGAATTATTAATAAAATAATTATAATTATTTTGTTCAAGTATTTTCTCATAATACTTAGTATTATTTAATGTTTATTAATTTTTAAACAATCATGAATGTGAATTATTCCAATTGGCTTTTGATTTTTCTCAATAAACAGGCAAGATATTTTTTTGCTATTCATCAATTCAAGTGCATCTGAGCATAATTCATCTTCTTTAATTAATAGTGGGGGTGACTTCATTACCAGTTTAACTTTTTTATCTAATAAATTATTATTTATTGATCTTCTGAGGTCTCCGTCAGTTACTATACCTATAATTTTTTTTGCCTTATTAATTACGCCAACGTGCCCAAAAGATTTTTTAGTTATCTCTAAAACAGCATCTTTCATTGATGCATTTTCGTCTATTAATGGTAATTTCTTTCCAGTGTGCATTATTTTTTTTACTTGGATTAGGCTTTCTCCTAGACTTCCACCAGGGTGAATATTTCTATATTCTTTAGTCGAAAACTTCTTTTTCTTCATCAGACTTACACAAATAATATCTCCTAAGACCAATGTCATCGTAGTGGAGGTTGTTGGCGCCAAGCCAATTGCACAAGCTTCATCAGCCGATGGAACAATCAAGCTCATGTTAACTGATTTGCTTAGATTACTATTTTTAGCAGAAGAAATTCCTATAGAAAATATTTTATGTTTTTTACAAAAATTAACTACACCTTCAAGTTCTATACTATTTCCTGAATTTGATATTATTATAACAATATCATTTTTTGAGATAATACCTAAATCACCATGAGACATTTCAGTTGAATGGCAAAACTGTGAGGGAGTACCAGTTGAACTCATTGTACTCGATATTTTTTTTGCAATATGACCTGATTTACCAATGCCTGTAAATATTACTCTACCTCTAACTTTTGATAACTTATTTATAATATTTGAAAAATCACTATTTAAAATTTTTGATAATTTTTGAATTCCATTTAACTCAGTTTTTAAAACATCATTAGCAGTTTTAACAATAAGTTTATTTTCCATAAATATTATGATGAATGTGAGAATATATCTTTATCAACCCAGCCCTTTAAATCTAACTCAACTCGAGTTGGCAGAAATTTAAAACAAGCATCAGCTAATTCAAATCTTTTTTCACGTTCCAATATTTCATTTAGTTTGATTCTTATATTGTGAAGGTGAGCTACATCATTTGCTGCATAAGTGACTTGTTCTTTTGAAAGGGCTATGTTTCCCCAATCGCTACTTTGCTTCTTTTTAGATATTTCTACGTCTAAGAGTTCTTTGCAGATATCCTTAAGACCATGTGAATTTGTATAAGTTCGAGCAATCTTACTTGCAATTTTGGTGCAATAAATATTATCTAAACTAACTCCAAGAGCATATTTTATTGCGGCCATGTCAAATCGAGCATAGTGAAAGATCTTAATTTTACTTTTATCATCAAGAATTTTTTGTAAGTTTGGACTATCATAATCAAAGCCATCAAATTGAACTAAATGACAATCACCTTCTCCATCATACATCTGTATTAGGCATAATCTATCTCTAGCAGGATCCAAGCCCATTGCCTCAGTATCAATTGCTATAATGTCACCAAAAGTAACATGATCAGGAAGATCATTTTTGTATAAATGTGTTTGCATTGTTGAGTAATTAGCCTATTTGGTAGAATAATTTAAAAGAGTATATATCATCAAAACAATTAAAAAATGAATAATAAAGTAATAACTATATTTGGAGCAGGATTTATAGGTAAAAGCCTAATTTTTGAGCTTTTACAAAAAGGCTATATTGTTAAGGCCATATGTAGAAATCCATATTTAAGAGGAAATTTAAGATCTATGGCCAATATTGGCCAACTTGATATTAAGTATGGTGACATAACAAAAAGTAATTCAATTGAAAGTTATTTTGAGTCTTCAGACATTATTATTAATTTAGTAGGTGTATTAGCTGAAAATTCTAAAAATAAATATCAGCAAGCTCATGTTATTGGGCCAAGCAATATTGGAAAACTATCAAAAAAATATAATATTAAACGCTTAATTCATATTTCGTCAATTGGTGCGGATATTAAAAGTAATATTAACTATCAGAAAACTAAAGGTGAGGGTGAACTTGCATTAAAAGATAATTTCAATGATGTGAGTATAATTCGTCCATCAATTGTTTTTGGTCCAGAGGATGGGTTTTTTAATGTGCAAGCAAAGCTTTTAAAACTTAGCCCAGTTATTCCACTATTTGGAGGCGGAAAAAATAAATTTCAGCCTGTTTATATAAATGATCTTGTTAATGGAATAATTAAAATATTTGAAGATGATAGTCACAAGGGTAAAATTTTTGAATTTGGAGGTCCAGATATAATGACTATGAAGGAAGTATATCAATTTATTTTAAAGGAACTAAAAATTAAAAGGCTATTAATTCCTGCACCAATTTTCACTGCCTCAGTGATGGCAAAGTTTATTCAACTTCTTCCTAATCCTATTATAACTTCAGACTTAGTAAAAGCTTTGAAAATTGATAATATCATTAGTGGCACTTATGAAGAAATAACATCGTTAGGTATTGAACCTAAATCTCCTTACTCCATAGTTCCAACGTATCTTTAGTTAGCAAGAATTAGAATTATTGATCCAAGGATTATTCTATAAATTACAAATGGAAGCATTGTATGGTTTGACACCCATTTAATTAAAAAGTTTATTGCAAACATAGCAGTAATGAAAGATACCAAAATAGCGGCTATTGCATCACCAGTAAAAGTTACATCCTTTTTATCAATAATCTCAATCAATGGAATAAATGAAGATATTAAAATTGTTGGTATAGATAACAACATTGAAAATTTAGCTGCTTCAACCCTAGAGACTTTATAAAATCTACTTGTAGTATAAATTATTCCAGCCCTACTTGTGCCTGGTATAATTGCTAATATTTGTGAGCAACCTATGATAAAAACTTTTTTAAAACTTATTTTAGATAATTCATTAGGTTTATTTGTAGTATTGATTTTATGACTCTTTATGTCTGCAAAATATAATAGTATTCCAAAAAAAATAGTTGCAAGGCCTATTACTTGAAAATTTCTTAAAAGATGAGTTAAGTCTAATAAAAATATCAATCCACCAACAAACACAATTGGAATAGTAGCTATAATAAGATTTTTTAAATTCCTAGTTTCTTGATTACTATCTGAGTTAAAGAGTTTTGGGATGGCCATAAAGTAATCAAAAACTTCTTTTTTAAAGTAAAAAATAACGGCTAAAAGGGTTCCAATGTGAAGACAAACATCAATAACTAAGCCTTGATTCTCAAAATTAAATAAATACGGAGCTATAATAAGATGGGCAGAGGAGCTAATTGGAAGAAATTCGGTGATTCCTTGAATGATTCCTAAAATTATAATTGGTAATATTGGCATATATTTTTTTATATTATTACTTTTTTACCTAATTTTAGAAGATTTTATATAAATATATTAAAACTATGTCAATAATACTGACTTGTTTTAATAATATAATTATGTGATGTTATCATATTAAATTTAATTATTAAAAAAATAAGTAATAGATACTGACATAATATGGCAAAAATGCTTAAATTCATAGACTTACCCCAAGCTTATCCTGTTAAAGAAGATGCAAAGCTTAGGAAGAAAAAGTTCAAGGAAATTTATGAAGGTTATATAAAGAATAAAGCGGTTGAGCAATCTAGTCGTTGTTCGCAATGTGGAGTTCCATACTGCACAGTACATTGTCCTTTGCATAATCATATTCCTGATTGGCTAAAACTGGCGGCAGAGGATCGCTTGGAGGAAGCTTATCATCTTTCAGCTAGTACAAACAATATGCCTGAAGTCTGTGGAAGGATTTGTCCTCAAGATCGATTGTGTGAAGGAAATTGTGTTATTGAACAATCTGGACATGGAGCGGTAACTATTGGTTCTGTGGAAAAATATATAACTGATACCGCATTTGAAAATGATTGGATTAAACCAATTCAATTATTACCTCATCAAGTTAAAAAAGAGTCTATTGGAATTATTGGAGCAGGCCCAGCTGGCTTAGCTGCAGCAGAGCAATTAAGAAAACAAGGATATGAGATCGAAGTTTACGATCGTTATGATAGAGCTGGTGGATTATTAATTTATGGAATACCAAGCTTTAAACTGGAAAAGGAGATTGTGCAAAGGCGAACAAAGTACCTAGAGGATAGTGGTATAAAATTTAATTTTAATATTGAGATTGGAAAAGATCTATCCTTTGAAGATATAAAATTGAAACATGAATCAGTTTTAATTGCAACTGGTGTGTATAAGGCAAAAAAACTTAGTATAGAAAAAGATTTTTATAATATTGTTCCTGCTTTAGACTTTTTGATTGCTTCTAATAAAAAAGGACTAGGGGATGAAGTTCCATCATTTGATAATGGACAACTTAATGCTGAAGGTAAAAATATAGTTGTTATAGGGGGTGGGGATACTGCCATGGATTGTGTTAGAACAAGTATTAGACAAAAAGCAAAATCAGTTAAATGTTTGTATAGAAGAGATAAGGAAAATATGCCTGGATCAGCAAGAGAAGTTCTCAACGCTGAAGAGGAAGGAGTAGAATTTTTATGGAAATCTGCACCTAAAGATTTTATAGGCAATGAAAATGTTTCTGAAGTTTTATGTTCACGTATGCAATTAAGTGAACCAGACTCATCTGGTCGCCAAGTTCCAGAAATAATTGAAGGTGCTGATTATAACATTAAGACTGATATGGTTATAACAGCATTAGGCTTCGATCCAGAAAATATTCCTAAGATGTTTGGTGTTGAAGAGCTTAAAGTCACTAAATGGGGTACTTTAAAAACAGAATTTAAATCAATGATGACTGATATTGAAGGGGTTTTTGCCGCTGGGGATATTGTAAGAGGAGCTTCTTTAGTAGTCTGGGGAATTAGAGATGGAAGAGATGTGGCAGAATCAATTCATAGCTTTATTCAGGCAAAAAATGAAAGTGTAAAAAAAGTATCATGACAAGCTGGCTAGAAAGATACAATAAAAATAAAAAAACTTTAATGGATGCAAATCTTTACCATCCATCACAAGAACATGATGCTTGTGGAGTAGGCTTTATAGCTTCTATAGATGGTATTCCTAATCGTCGTGTAGTCATAAGTGGAATTGAAGCATTAAAAGCTGTTTGGCATCGTGGTGCAGTCGATGCGGATGGAAAAACAGGTGATGGCGCTGGTATCCATGTTGAAATTCCAAAATTATTTTTTGAAGAGGAAGTTAAAAAGACTGGTCATGAAATTATGGAGGGCGATCTTGGTATAGGGATGATTTTCCTTCCACGTAATGATTATAGTGCCTTAGAAAAATGTAGAACAATTGTTGAGTCAGAATTACTCAATCATGGATATTATATTTATGGATGGAGGCAGGTGCCTTTAAATACAAGCGTTCTAGGCAGAAAAGCTAATTCTACTAGACCTGAAATTGAACAGGTCATGTTTGTAAATAATATTGAGCGATCAAAAGAAGAAGATCTTGATAAAGAGTTATTTTTAATTAGACGTAAAATAGAGAAAAGAATTTTAAATTTGCAAATATCAGAATTTTATATTTGTTCATTAAGCTTCAATACTGTTATTTATAAAGGATTGTTCTTGGCAGAACATTTATCAACTTTCTTTCCTGATCTTGAAGATGATAGGTTTATCTCTTCGTTCTCAATCTTTCACCAAAGGTATTCTACAAACACTTTTCCAAGCTGGGCACTGGCTCAACCTTTTAGAACATTGGCACATAATGGAGAAATTAATACGATTTCAGGAAATACTAACTGGATGAGAAATCATGAAACAAGAATTGCTTCAGAACTGTTTGGAGAAAATAGTGATCAAATTAAACCTATTATTGTTCGTGGAAGTTCAGATTCTTCAGCATTAGATGCTGCTTTCGAAATGTTTGTTAGGGCTGGAAGATCAGCTCCTTTAACGAAGACTCTTTTAATGCCAGAAGCTTGGTCAAAACGAAGCAAACTTATTCCAGAAAGTCACAGGAATATGTATGAGTTTGCTAATGCTGTAATTGAACCTTGGGACGGACCTGCTGCTATTGCGGCGTATGATGGTGAATGGGTAATAGGAGGAATGGATAGAAACGGTCTACGACCAATGAGGTATACAATAACTGATAGCAATCTAATTTTTGCAGGATCAGAAACAGGAATGGTTCCAGTTAACGAAGAGGAAATAATTTATAAAGGTAGACTAGGGCCTGGAGATATAATTGGTGTAAATTTAAAAGAAGGAAAATTATACGAAAACTTTGATTTAAAAGACAAATTAGCAAATGAGCATCCTTATCATGAGTGGGTAAAAAAAATTATTCGTATAGATAAGCAAATTACTTCTAAAAAAGAATCATCACTATTTAACTCTCAAAACTTAAGACAACGTAAGATTGCTGCTGGTTATACTATGGAAGAACTTGAATTGATCTTACATCCAATGGTCGATGAGGCAAAAGAATCTACTGGAAGCATGGGTGATGATACACCAATTGCGATCCTGTCTGATAAGTATAGACCTCTGTCACATTTTTTTCGTCAAAAGTTTAGCCAAGTTACAAATCCACCAATAGATAGTATTAGAGAGCAGTCCCGAATGAGTTTAAAAACTCGTTTTGGTAATTTGAGAGATGTCTTGGACTCAAACTCTTATCAAGAAAGTGTTTTTGTAATGGATAGCCCTGTAGTTACAAATAGCATTTTCAATAAGATGCTTAAATTTGGTAAAGATGAGTCAGTCACAATTGATTGTTGCTTTCCAGTAAAAGACACCGCTCTGAAAGAAAATATTAAAAGAATACAAGATGAAGCAGAAGCCGCTGTTCTAAGTGGTAAACAACATATTGTACTAACAGATATGAATGCTGATAGTGACAATGTTTCTGTGCCAATGATATTAGCTACCGCAGCAGTACATAGCTCATTAACAAGAAAAGGAATAAGATCATTTATTTCACTTCATATTCAATCAGCAGAATGTTTGGATACTCATTATTTTGCTGTTTTAATTGGAGTTGGAGCTACGACGGTAAATCCTTACTTAGCGCAAGAGTGTATTCGGGAGCGTCATAGTAAAGGCCTGTTTGGTGATTATAGTTATGAAGAGTGTGTAGCTAGGTTTAAAAAAGCTGTTGATCAAGGGTTATTAAAAATAATGGCTAAGCTAGGAATTTCAGTCGTCAGTGCTTATCGAGGTGGGTTTAATTTTGAAGTAGTTGGTTTAAGTCGTTCAATGGTCAACGAATATTTCCTTGGTGTACAAAGTAGAATATCTGGAATTGGATTAAGTGGCATAGAACATAAAATTAAAGAATTACATAAGTACGCATTTTCTGGAGATGTAGCAACTTTACCAATTGGTGGAATTTATAGATATAGAAACGGTGGTGAAGCTCATGCATATGATGGTAAATTGATTCATTTGCTCCAAGCTGCTGTCAGTAAAAATTCTTATGATATGTTTAAAACGTATTCCGAAGCGCATAAAAATTTTTCACCTATTAATATTAGAGATTTACTTGCTTTTAAATCTAAAAAAGAATTACAAAATATCAATAATGTAGAGTCTATTACTTCTATTAGAAAAAGGTTTGGAAGTGGAAGCATGTCTCACGGATCATTATCGAAGGAAGCTCACGAAACATTGGCGATTGCAATGAATCGAATTGGAGGCTCATCTTGTAGCGGTGAAGGCGGCGAGTCTATTGAAAGATCCATTACTAGAAAGAATGGTGATAATGCTAATTCAAGAGTTAAACAAGTTGCTTCTGCAAGATTTGGAGTAACAGCAGAATATTTAAATAACTGTGAAGAAATTGAAATTAAAATTTCTCAAGGGGCAAAGCCTGGTGAAGGTGGACAATTACCAGGATTTAAAGTTACAGCAGAAATCGCCAAACTCAGACATTCAACAATTGGAGTTACATTAATATCACCACCACCTCATCATGATATTTATTCTATTGAGGATTTAGCCCAATTAATTTTTGATCTAAAACAAATTAATCCTAATGCTAGAGTCTGTGTCAAGCTTGTAGCTTCTTCAGGCATTGGAACTATTGCAGCTGGAGTTGCTAAAGCTAAAGCAGATATAATATTAATTTCAGGACACAATGGTGGAACGGGAGCAAGTCCACAAACAAGCATTAAGTACGCTGGTATACCTTGGGAAATGGGCTTGACCGAAGTTAATCAAGTATTAACACTTAATGGTTTAAGGCAAAATGTTGTACTTAGAACTGATGGTGGCATAAAAACTGGTCGAGATGTTGCTATAGCAGCTCTTATGGGCGCTGAAGAATTTAATCTTGGAACTACATCGTTGGTAGCGATGGGATGTATTATGGTTAGACAGTGTCATTCTAATACATGTCCAGTTGGTGTGTGTACTCAAGACGATGACTTAAGAGAAAGATTTTCTGGAACTGCAGACAAAGTTGTAAATCTTTTTAGTTTTATTGCTGAAGAAGTAAGAGAAATAATTGCTGAACTTGGCTTTACAAAGCTAGAAGAAATAATTGGAAGAACTGATTTATTGTCACAAATTTCAAGAGGGTCCTCTCATCTAGATGATTTAGATTTAAATTCACTGTTGATACAAGCAGAAAAAGATCCAGAAGTAAAATATTTTAGTCATACAGGAATAAATGATGCTGGCTCAACACTTGATGAAAAAATAATTTTAGATGCTTCTAAATTTTTTGATACTGGTCAAAAAATAGAGTTAAGTTATTCAGTGAAGAATACAGATAGAACGATTGGATCAAAATTATCTTCTTTTATCTATAATAAAGTCAAAGATTCAGAAATAAACGATGATCAAATAACTTTAAACCTTAGTGGTTCTGCGGGACAATCTTTAGGAGCGTTTGCAGTAAAAGGATTAACAATAAAAGTTGAAGGAGACGCAAATGATTATGTTGGAAAAAGTCTATCTGGGGGGAAAATAGTTTTAAGGCCAGATAGAAATAGTAAAATTAAACCTAAGGACAATACCATTCTTGGTAACACTTGCATGTATGGAGCTACTAGTGGTTATCTATATGCTTCTGGACATGCCGGTGAAAGATTTGCTGTTCGCAATTCTGGTGCAACCACAGTTGTAGAAGGGTGTGGTTCAAATGGATGTGAGTACATGACAGGCGGAAATGTTATTATATTGGGGCAAACAGGCGATAATTTTGGTGCTGGTATGACTGGAGGTATGGCCTATATATACGACATTGATAAAAAATTTAAATATAGAGTAAACGAAGAAACTCTTATTTATCAAGGAATACAGAGTAATTACTGGGAAAATGTGTTAAAAAACTTTATCACTGATCACTATAATGAAACAGGCAGTCTTCATGCAAAAAAAATTATTGATAACTGGGAATCTGAACTTTCAAATTTTATTCAAATATGTCCAAAAGAGATAGTATACTCACTAAAGGAACCCTTGATAGAAAAAACAAGGGAGAAGAAAGTCACCTAGACTTAATTGAAAGAGAAAGCTCAATTTTAACAGAAGCCAAAAATTTTGGGTTCGATGTTGCATCGATAATAGATATCTCTGAGACAAAAAATCTTGAAATAGAATTAAACCAATTTTTAGAAAATAAGTATCATGGTGAAATGGATTGGCTTGAGAAAAGAAAAGAGTATAGATCGGACCCAAAAAAACTTTGGCTTGAAGCAAAATCAATACTTATTTTAGGAAGCAATTATCATTTTAATACTAATTCGTTAGATTTGTTAAATAAAAAAGATACGGGAATTATTTCTGTATATGCCAGAGGTAGAGATTATCATTTATCAATTAAAAAAAAATTAAAAGCTTTTTCAAGATGGATATTGGATAATCATGAGTGCCAAATAAAATACTTTGTTGATACTGCTCCTGTAATGGAAAAACCCTTAGCTATGCAAGCTGGAATTGGATGGCAAGGAAAACATACCAATATAGTTTCTAAAGAGTATGGATCTTGGCTTTTTTTATCTTCAATTTTTTTAGATATAAAATTAAAGGCAAATTCTGAGAGCCGTGATCATTGTGGGACATGTAATCAATGTATCGATATCTGCCCTACAAATGCAATTATTGCGCCCTATAAAATTGATGCAAAAAAATGTATTTCATATTTAACTATTGAACACAAATCACACATACCCAAAGAGTACCGTAAACAAATTGGAAACCGTATTTATGGTTGTGATGACTGCCTCGCTATTTGTCCATGGAATAAATATGCAAAAAAAACTAATGACGCTGATTTCTTTCCAAAGAATGAGTTGATAGAACCTACTTTAAGATCTTTTTTAGTATTAGACGATTTAGAGTTTAGAAAAAACTTTTCAGGATCAAGTATAAAGCGAGTTGGTAGAGATAGATTCATAAGAAATGTTTTGGTGGCAGTTGGCAATTCAAATAATCAAAACTTTGTTAAAGATATTATTCCATTATTGGAAGATAGTTCGGAATTAGTTAGAGCAATGGCGATTTGGGCATTGCGTGAGTTATCAACCAAACATGATTTTGAGATCCAAAAAAATATTTATTTTAGTAGCGAAACTGATATTGAAGTTAAAAATGAATGGCTAGAGCTAGAGAATCAAATTTGCGTACCCAATTAAAAATATTGGAATTTGTAATCCAAAATTTGTCATTATTGCTTTATCAGAGCCCATATATCCTGCAAATGTCCATCCTACAGCACCTAAGCCATGAATGAATATATTAAAGGGATATAAATTAAGATTAGTTAATAAAATTCCAGTTAAAACTAGAAATGTACTTGTCCATTTAATTGTATTGATCATACCATGTTCCTTTTTAAATTAGTTAATTAAAGATATACTTTGAATTAATGAACACAAGAATGAAAAAACTTTTAATCTATGGCTATGGCTATACAGCATCACATTTGGTAGAATTTTTAGATCCCAAAAATTATCTTATAATTGGTTCGAGTAGAGAAGAGAAAAAAATAAACTCAATTAATAAAAATATTAAATTTATAAACGATAACTTAGTAAGTAATTATTTATTAGAGGATGATATTACTCATATTTTAGTTTCAGTGCCACCTAACGAATTAGGAGATATCTTTATTCAAAATTATAAAGAGATTATTATAAAAAATAAAAATATAGAATGGATTGGCTATCTTTCTGCAACAAATGTCTATGGTGATCATATGGGTAAACAAGTAAATGAATTATCTGAAACAAAGCCAACAACCAAAAAAGGTATTAATAGACTGATAGCTGAAACACAATGGTTGGAATTAATATCAAAATATAATATGCCAATTAAGATCTTTCGATTAGCTGGAATATATGGACCCAATAGGAATATTAAGGAACGAATTACAAAGAATTTAGTAAAAAATATATATAAGGAAGGTCAATTTTTTTCAAGAATTCACGTCAGAGATATTGTTAATATTTTGAATTTATCTATGTGCAATCTTACTAAAAATAATATTTACAATGTAGCTGATGACTTTCCCTGTAATCTAAATGTTATAATTGAGTATTTGTGTAAACAAAATAATCTTATAATACCCAAGCAAATTAAATTTGATGATCTAAATTTAGATTATAAAAAGGAAAGCTTTTTTTCAGAAAATAAAAGAGTCGATAATTCATTGGTGAAAACAGATTTATCAATCAAGTTAAGCTTCCCAACATTTAAAGAGGGTTACAAAGATCTATAATTATGAATGAAAATAATCATATTTCTAATTTTCTTGAAATGATAGTTATTGAGCGTGGTTTGGCAAAAAATACAGCATTTTCCTATAAAAATGATCTAAATCAGCTTAATGAATTTTGTAAAAAAAAGAATCTTAGTATTTTAAAAATAGATGAAAAAAAATTAGAAGATTATTTATCTAAATTTATTGATCAAGGATTTGAAAAAAGCTCACTTGCAAGAAAAATTTCTACCTATACTCAGTTTTTTGATTTTTTGACTGTTGAGAAAATAATTAAAAATAATCCAATCAAAAATATAAAACAGCCAAAATTAGATAGCAAGTTGCCAGTTATCATTAGCATTAAGGACATCCAAAATTTAATAAGTTATTCAAAACAAGATACCACTAACTTGGGAATAAGGCTAAATTGTATGATTGAGATTATGTATGCTTCTGGAATAAGAGTAAGCGAATTAGTTTCAATGACACTAGCTTCTTTATATCAAGATAAAAATTTTATTATAATTTCTGGAAAAGGAAATAAAGAAAGATTAATTCCAATAAGCAAGGACACTCAAAATACAATTAATGATTACCTTAAAATAAGAAAATTTTTTTTTAATAAAAACAAGGAAGTTAAATGGCTATTTCCATCAAAACAATCTAAAATTGGACACATAACTAGACAGCGCTTTTCACAACTTCTAAGCTTGTTAGCAGATAAAGCTGATGTACAGATTAAGAAAATTAGTCCACATAAATTACGCCATGCATTTGCAAGCCATCTTTTAGCGAATGGTGCTGATTTGCGTTCACTGCAACAAATGCTTGGACATGAAGATATATCTACAACACAAATATATACCCATATTCTGGACGAAAGACTGAAACAAATTGTCAAAGATAAGCATCCTCTTTCGAAAATATCTTTTGAATAAGATATTAATTCTTGTAATTCAATAATTATGATGTTATTTAAATTTTATGAGTTTTACACATACACCACTTAAAAGAACACGCCTTAATAGGTCTGAACTTTTTATTCCTGGCTCAAAGCCTGATTTATTTCCAAAAGCAGTTAACAGCAAAGCAGACGTAATCTGTATTGATTTAGAAGACGCTGTTGCTCCACAAGATAAAGACGAAGCAAAAAAGAATCTAATTCAAGCTTTAAAAGAATTAGATTTTGGAAAAAAAACAGTATCTATGCGCATAAATGGACTTGATACAAATTTTTGCTATCGAGATGTAGTAGATGTAATGGAAAATGGTGGTGAAAGATTAGACCTAATGATGATTCCAAAAGTTGGTGTTCCAGCAGATGTTTATGCAATTGATATGTTAGTTACACAAATTGAGAGTAGAACAAAAAGAGATAAAAAAATTGGCTTTGAATTAATTGTTGAAACAGCTATGGGAATGGCGAATTTAGATAGCATATGTAGTGGAAGTGGAAGAATAGAGAGTTTGCATTTTGGCTACGCTGATTATGCTGCATCCGTTCGAATGAGAACAACAAATGTTGGAGGGCCTAATCCTGATTATGCAATTTTAACTCATGAATCACCCGAAGGAAGATTAACACACTGGAACGACTTATGGCATAATCCAATATCTCAAATGGCAATTTTAGGTAGAAAACATGGACTTAGAGTAATCGATGGTCCATTTGGCGATTTTTCTGATCCAGATGGTTATAATGCCCAAGGAAAAAGAACTGCAATACTTGGCTGTGAAGGTAAATGGGCAATACATCCAAATCAAGTAGAATTGGCAAATGACTTATTTACACCAAAAGAAAGCACAATTGAGCGTGCTAGAAAAATAGTAACATTAATGAAAGAAGCTCAAGATCACCATGATGGTGCTGTAACACTAGATGGAAAACTAATTGATGCAGCGTCAGTCAGACAAGCAGAACAACTTATTGATCAGCAGGATTTAATCGACTCTATGAGTTAAAGTAATATCAAAAAATATTGCATGCAAACATATTTAGACTTCGAAAAACCAATACAGGAACTTGACCTTAAAATAGAAGAGTTAAAATCTAAAAATTTAGAGTTTCCTTCGGAAGATATATTAAAAGAAATTTCAGAAACTGAGCAACAAATTAATGTTGCCTATAAAAAAATATTTTCAAATATTACTGCGTGGCAAAAAACTCAAATTTCAAGACATCCGCATAGACCAAAAACAAAAGACTATATTGATGGACTAATCACTGATTTTTTTGAATTAGCTGGTGATAGGACTTTTGCTGAAGATAAGGCCATCACAGCTGGATTTGGTAGATTTAGAGGCCAGCCAGTTCTTGTTATGGGACACGAAAAAGGTCACGACACAAATTCCAGAATTGAGCATAATTTTGGAATGCCTAAACCAGAAGGATATAGAAAAGCAATTAGACTTATGAAGCTAGCTGAGCAATTTGATATGCCAGTAATTTCATTTGTAGATACACCAGGAGCTTATCCTGGAGTTGGAGCTGAACAAAGAGGACAAGCGGATGCTATTGCAAAAGCAACTGAATGCTGCCTGTCGCTTGGAGTTCCAATAATAGTTGTCATAATCGGGGAAGGTGGTTCAGGTGGGGCAGTTGCCATTGGTACTGGAAATAATGTTTTAATGTTAGAAAACTCAATATATTCAGTAATATCTCCAGAAGGATGTTCATCAATCTTATGGAAAGATTCTAGTAAAGCGCCAGAGGCAGCAGAAGCACTAAAATTAACAGCAGAGGATATGCTAAAAGTTGATGTAGTTGACAAGGTTATTTCTGAACCTATTGGCGGTGGCCATAGAAATAGATCTAAAGTTATTGAGGATACAGGTATCGCAATTGATGAATTTTTAACGACACTATCTAACCAACACGGAAATCAATTAAAGCACTCTAGACAAGAAAGATACCTGCAAATTGGAAGAAGTGGATTGTTTTCAGAAAAAACATCTGCTGCAAATGCTGTGCTAGATAGTAAATATGGTCACGTAAGAGAAACTAATAATTTAATTAAAAAACCAATTTTTATTACTTCTATAGTTGTTCTAACAATTGTTGCAGTTAGTATTTATTATTTAATATTTGGTTAAGTTAATAATTAAATTTTACCGTGACAATGTTTATATTTTTTTCCTGAACCACATGGACATGGCGAATTTCTAGATACCTTTTCTTTTTTTAAAGGGTTCTGACTTTGATTTGAGCCTTCAATAAATTCTTCTTCTGTTTTATCTACTTTACTGGACTCCTTTATAACTAATCTTGAAAAAGTTTTTGTAACATCAATTTTTAAGTTACTGAGAAGATTTTCAAATAAAACAAATGACTCATTTTTATATTCACTTAGAGGATCTCTTTGGCCATAGCCTCTTAAGCCAATAGTTTGTCTAAGTTGTTCTAAATTATTAATATGGTCTTTCCATTTATCATCTAAAATTCTTAATAGAACCATTCTTTCAAGGTTTTCGACAGATTCTCTAGAATGTCCTTCCGCTCTCATAATTGATTTTTTTCTAACTAATGCATAAAGGTGTTCTTTGAATTGATCTTTATCAAAACCATCTTTATCAGCAAGGGCTTTAATATCAGAGATAGCAGCAAGATGATTTTTGATATCACTCTCTAAGCCATTTATATCCCATTGATCAACATATGAATCTTTTGGAATATGAAAATCTAAAAATTCATCAATAGTATCATATTGCATCTCATTAATAGTTTCAGTTATTTCTTCTGTATCCATGAGATCGAGTCTTTGCTCAAAAATATTTTTTCTTTGATCATTTAAAACATCATCAAATTTTAATAATGTTTTTCTAATATCAAAAT
>CAJJAN010000039.1 GCA_905182145.1 uncultured Pelagibacteraceae bacterium | reverse complement strand
GCAAGCAAGTTTGTTAATGAAGGCGATTCAGTTAGTAGCGGACAAACATTGTTAATTATTGAAGCAATGAAAACAATGAATCCTATTGAGTCAAATTTACAAGGCAGAATTTCAAAGATATTTGTTCAAAACGAAGAGGCAGTAGAATTTGGCCAACCTCTTATGTTAGTAGAATAATAATTACCAATGTTTAAAAAAGTTCTAATTGCCAATCGTGGTGAAATTGCTGTTAGAATTAATCGTGCATGCCAAGAACTTGGTATATTAACTGTAGCTGTTCATTCAGAAGCTGACAGAGATTCCATGCATGTGAGAATTGCAAATGAGAGTGTCTGTATTGGGCCAAACCAGATAAATAAAAGCTATTTAAATACTCATGCATTAATATCAGCATGTGAAATAACAAATGCTGAAGCAATTCATCCAGGCTATGGATTTTTATCTGAAAATGCAAGTTTTGCAAAAATGGTATCTGATCATGGATTGACTTTTATTGGCCCTAAATATGAGCATATTGAAAAAATGGGAGATAAGATTCAAGCAAAAAAGATTATGCAAGAACTTGGTGTTCCAACTGTTCCTGGGTCCGAAGGTAAAATTTTAGACATAACTGATGCACTTAAAATTGGAGAAGAAATTGGTTATCCCGTTCTACTCAAAGCGGCCGCAGGTGGCGGTGGACGAGGCATGAAAGTGATTAATAATAAAAAGGAAATGATTAATAATTTTTCTATAGTGAGACAAGAAGCACTTTCATTTTTTGGAAATGATGATGTCTATATAGAAAAATTTATTGATGCACCAAGGCATATAGAGGTGCAAGTAATTGGTGATTCTCATGGAAATTTTGTTCATCTATATGAAAGAGATTGCTCGGTACAAAGACGCAATCAAAAAGTAATTGAAGAAGCTATGGCCCCAGGTATTGACAATGATGAAAAAGTTAAACTGTTTGAAACAGTTATTAATGCTATTAAGGAAATGGGTTACTTGGGTCTAGGTACTCTTGAGTTCCTATACCATGAAGGAAAATTTTATTTTATGGAAATGAACACAAGGTTACAGGTAGAACATCCTATAACTGAAATGATTACAAGGATTGATCTTGTTAGAGAACAAATCTCTGTAGCAGCAGGTGAGAAATTAAGTTTTGATCAGTCAAAAATAAATCCACTTGGACATTCAATCGAATGTAGAATTAATGCTGAAGATCCATTAACTTTTAAGCCAAGCGCTGGAACAATCGACCTTTACCATCCTCCAGCAGGTAATGGAATAAGACTAGATACGTTTATTTATTCTGGATATAAAGTGCCACATTATTATGACAATTTATTGGCTAAACTAATTGTAACTGGCAGAGACAGAGAGCATGCAATTAGACGTGCCCTTAGATCACTTGATGAAATAATAATAGAGGGTACTGTTACTAATATTGAACTTCATAAAAAAATTCTATCATCGGAAGATTTTAAAAAAGGATCAGTTTCTATTAGGTGGCTGGAAGACAATATAGAGTCTCTTTAAATACAGTCTTCAACCCATATATCATACAATGGATGTTCCATTGATGAAATTGATGGAAGATCTTTTATCATCCAACCAGAAAAATCATTATCTCCCTTAAGATCATCCACAATCAAATAAACGCCTACCAACAGTTTTTCTTCAGGTAGTGATATATAACAAGATTTATTAGTTATTCTTAATCCATATAATTCAATTTCTTCTCCTGATAGAATTTCAATATTTGAAACTCTAGCTGTTACCTTGTTAAGCAAGCCCAAAGTGGCTAAATTTTTTATACTGGTTTTAATTTCTTTGTTTGTGTCAATTTCTGTTTCTAACTCGAAATCATCTAAATCTTCACCGGATTCATCGTAACTAGGAGCTATCTCGTCTAAATTTATAAGGGGAGCAATTTCAATTTCATTTGAATATGAATAATTTGTGTTAAAAAAAAGTAAAATTAGTAAAGCAGAAAAACTAATCTTTTGGAGACCATTGATCATATTCAGATCTTTTTTTATTATTTGAATTTTTAAGAATTGAAGCGCTGGGATAGTAAGAATTAGCTGTTCCTGTTTGATTTTTAACATGTTCTTTTTCCCAAGAATATTTTTTATGAAGATTTGGAATTTCATTTGATGTATATCTTAACCAACCATTCCATTCAGGGGGAACTTTAGAGGAATCTACATCACCTTGATATAAGACCCATCTCTTCGAATCATTTTTGTTTTTCATGTATGTATTGCCAAATTTATCTTCGCCAACTTTGTAGCCATTTAAATAAGACCAGATTCTGGTACCAATTGTTTGATTGTGCCACCATGTAAATATTTCTCTAAATATCATATCCACCTAATATCACACTTTTTCAACAATTTACAAATTATCTAAGTATAATAAATCATTGAAAATGCTTGTTTTTTTAAAGTTAACCACATAATCACAACACACTATGTAGTATGTACTAAATATTTTTAACACTATATATTGACTTCGGAAATCAAATCAATAAATATAATAATTCCAATTTTCAGAGTCGTTTGTTATTGGGAGTCGATCGGTCAAGTTGCTTAAAATTAAATTATTTAATTCACGGGTGTCTGCTGTCGAAGTTAAATGTTAAGTTTTAAAAAAGGAAAAAATATAAATGAAAATATCACGCCAGTTTACCAGTCCTGAAAAATCACCTTATGATGAAATTGAATTTAAAGAAGTTACAAGTGAGATCTTAAATCCTGATGGATCAGTAGTATTTAAATTAGAAAATATTAAGGTTCCATCAAAATGGAGTCAGGTTGCAAGTGATATTATAGCTCAAAAATATTTCAGAAAAGCTGGAATTCCAAATAAAACAGTTAGCAGAGAAGAACGAAATATACCCACTTGGCTAATGGCAAAAGATCCTGATACAGAAGCAGAGGATCTATCTTTTGGTTCAGAAACGAGTTCAACACAAGTTTTTGATAGATTGGCTGGTACCTGGACTTACTGGGGATGGAAAGGTGAATATTTTACTACAGAAGAAGATGCAAAGTCATTTTTCGACGAAGTAAGATTTATGCTGGCAAATCAAATGATTGCACCAAATAGCCCACAATGGTTCAATACTGGCTTAAACTGGGCTTATGGAATTGATGGCCCATCACAAGGACATCACTACGTCGATCATATTACCGGTAAACTTACTAAATCAGCTAGCTCTTATGAAAGACCTCAGCCTCATGCATGTTTTATTCAAGGAATTGATGACGACTTAGTAAACGAAGGTGGCATCATGGATTTATGGGTAAGAGAGGCTCGTTTATTTAAATATGGCTCAGGAACTGGAACAAATTTTTCAAATTTAAGAGGTAGCACTGAAGGTCTTTCTGGTGGTGGTAGATCATCTGGTTTGATGAGTTTCTTAAAGATTGGTGACAGAGCTGCAGGCGCTATCAAATCTGGTGGCACAACTAGAAGAGCTGCAAAAATGGTTGTTGTTGATATTGATCATCCAGATGTGGAAGAGTTTATAAAGTGGAAAGTTACTGAAGAACAAAAAGTGGCAGCACTGGTAACTGGTTCAAAATTATGTTCAAAACACCTAAAGCAAGTAATGAACGCTTGCCATAACTGTGAAGGTGACGGCGAGAGTTGTTTTGATCCGAGTAAAAACCCTGCGTTAAAAAGAGAAATTATATCAGCGAGAAAATCTGAAGTATCTGAAAATTATATTCAGAGAGTTATTCATTTTGCTAAACAAGGGTATAAATCTATTGAATTTGATACATATGATAGTGATTGGGATTCAGAGGCTTACTTAACTGTTTCAGGGCAAAATTCTAATAATTCAATTCGTGTAACTGATGATTTTATAAATGCAGTAATTGAAGATAAGGATTGGAATTTAATTAATCGAACTGATGGTGCTATAAATAAAACTGTAAGAGCTAAAGAGTTGTGGGATGAAGTTGGCTACGCAGCATGGTCATGCGCTGATCCTGGAATTCAGTTTCATACAACAGTTAATGATTGGCACACTTGTCCTGCCAGTGGTGAAATTAAAGCTTCTAATCCATGTTCAGAATACATGTTTCTAGACAACACTGCATGTAACCTTGCTTCTTTAAACTTAATGACTTTTATGGATGAGAATAAATCATTGGAAATTGACTTATTTAAACACGCTATAAGAATTTGGACATTGATTTTAGAGATATCAGTTATGATGGCACAATTTCCGTCAAAAGAAATTGCCAAACTTTCTTATGAGTATCGGACTCTTGGTCTTGGTTATGCAAACTTGGGTGGCTTCCTTATGTCCAAAGGAATCTCATATGATTCCGATGAGGGAAGATCTATTTGTGCAGCAATTACATCTCTAATGACAGGTACATCCTATGCAACTTCAGCTGAAATTGCTGGAGAACTTGGGCCCTTCCCTGGTTACGCTCAAAACTCTAAACATATGTTACGAGTTATTAGAAATCATAGAAGAGCAGCATATGGACACTCAGATGGATATGAAGAATTAAATACTAACCCTGTCCCGCTTGTTATTGAAAATGTAAGAGATACTAAACTTGGTATGGAGGCACAAAAATGTTGGGATACGGCATATGAGTTAGGTCAAAAATATGGCTATAGAAATGCTCAAACATCAGTAATTGCGCCAACTGGAACAATTGGTCTTGTTATGGATTGCGACACAACTGGTATTGAACCTGACTTTGCTATGGTGAAGTTTAAAAAGCTCGCAGGCGGTGGCTACTTTAAGATTATAAATAGAACAGTTCCAGATGCATTAAATCAACTTCAATATACAGAAGGTGAAATAACTGAAATCATTAATTATGCAGTTGGACATGGCACTCTTGAAACTGCGCCATTCATAAACCATGAAACTCTCAAGGAAAAAGGGTTTACTGAAAAAGAATTAAGTATTCTTGAGAGTAATTTAAAAAATGTTTTTGATATCAGATTTTCATTTAATATTTTTACTCTTGGTAAAGAATTCTGCACAGACGTTCTGAATTTCTCAGAGGAACAGTTAAATGATTTCAACTTTAATATGCTTTCTGAGCTAGGTTTTTCTAGCAAAGAGATTGATGAGGCTAATACTTACTGTTGTGGAACAATGACTCTAGAGGAAGCCCCACATATCAAAGATGAACATTTAAGTGTTTTTGACTGTGCCAATCCTTGTGGTAAGATTGGAAAAAGATTCCTATCTACTGAAAGTCATATAAAAATGATGGCTGCAGCCCAACCTTTTATCTCAGGCGCTATATCTAAAACAATAAATATGCCAAATGATGCTAGTGTAGACGATTGCATGGAAGCTTACTTAATGTCTTGGAAGCTTGGTACTAAGGCTAACGCACTTTATAGAGATGGTTCAAAACTTAGTCAGCCTCTAGCCTCTAAACTAGTTGAGGATGTTGAAGATGAAGAAGAAGAAATAATGTCCAAACCTACTCCTATTGAACAAACAATGGCGATTGCGCAACAAGCTGCTCAGCAAGCTGTTTACGGTGCAAGAAACAAAGTTCCAGATAGAAGAAAAGGTTATATTCAAAAGGCTATAGTTGGTGGTCATAAAGTCTATCTACACACGGGTGAGTATGAAGATGGTACTTTAGGAGAGATATTTATTGATATGCATAAAGAAGGTGCGTTCCTTAGAAGTCTTATGAACAACTTTGCAATTGCTATATCTATTGGCCTACAATACGGCGTGCCTCTTGAAGAATATGTGGAAGCATTTACATTTACTAGGTTTGATCCATCGGGTGTAGTTCAAGGAAATAATAGAATTAAAAACTCTACTTCAATCCTAGATTATGTATTCAGAGAACTTGCTGTCTCATATCTTGGTAGAAACGATTTAGCTCATACTGATAGTTCAGATGTAGATTTTTCTCTTGGAGCTGGTGCTGAAGAAGGGGCGCTGAAAAAAAATCAAATTCCATGGAAAATTGTTAAAAAAATGTCTAGTCAGGGATTTTTAAGAGGACAAACATCAGAAAACTTAATGGTAGTAAACTCTTCTAATAATGCAGGCTCTTACAGTGAAAGTCCTAAAGTTGAACAAGGAGCATCGGTTACACCAGATGCTATTAAGTCCAGTACCTCTAGTGATCCTATGGCGAGTAAAGTTCAGGTAGCTAGAATGATGGGGTATGAAGGTGATGCATGTCCAGAATGTAGTGCCTTTACCTTGGTAAGAAATGGTACCTGTTTAAAATGTGATAGTTGTGGTGCAACGACTGGTTGCTCTTAATCAAGAAGAGGTTCTATTTTAGATAGAGACAATTCTTTTAATATATCATCCGATACCTCAGCTGGCGCATTCATCATTAAATCTTGCGCCTGTTGATTCATTGGAAATAGAATTACTTCTCTTATATTCTTAACATCTGCTAACAGCATTATAATTCTATCAATCCCTGGTGCTATTCCACCATGTGGCGGTACACCGTAACTAAATGCGTTAATCATGCCTCCAAATTTATCTAGGACCTGTTCTTTTTTATACCCTGCTATTTCAAAAGCTTGAAACATAATTTCAGGAATATGATTTCTAATTGCACCAGAAGATAGCTCAATACCATTACAAACAATATCATATTGGTAGCCGAGTATGTCGAGTGGATCCATTGTTTTAAGAGCCTCTATTCCACCCTGTGGCATAGAGAAGGGATTATGACTAAAATCAATTTTTTGGTTTTGTTCGTCAAATTCATACATAGGAAAATCAATAATCCAGCAGAATCTGAAGACGTCTTTTTCAATTAAATCCAGCTCTACTCCAACTCTGTCACGAGTTGCAGAAGCTAATTCATATGCAGTTTTAGGCATTGAACAAGAAAAGAAAATAGCATCACCAAAAGATAAATTGGATTCTTCAAATATCTTTTTAAGTTGATCTTCTGGAATAAATTTGGCAATAGGTCCTTTTGCTTTTAACGCTCCATCAATTTCATCAAATATAATGTACCCCAAACCCGGAGCATTCATTTCTTTTATTGCCCAATTGTTCATTGAGTCATAGAAACTTCTAGCTTGCTTAGATCCATTGGGACAAGGTATGCCAATAACTTCAGCGCCGTTTTTAATTAACTTTTTGAAAGCTTCAAAAGATACTTCTGGTGAGTTAAAAATATTAGTTAAATTAGATAGAATAATTGGATTTCTTAAGTCAGGTTTATCAGATCCGTAATATTTCATTGCGTCGGCATATGTAATGCGAGGGAATGGACTTTCACCAACTCTTTTATCAGAAAATTTTTCAAATACTTTTTGAAGTACAGGTTCAATAGCATTAAAAACATCATCTTGTTCAACAAATGACATTTCCATATCAAGTTGATAGAATTCTCCAGGACTTCGATCGGCTCTAGCATCCTCGTCTCGAAAACATGGGGCAATTTGAAAATACTTATCAAAACCAGCAGCCATAATTAGCTGTTTGAACTGCTGCGGCGCTTGTGGCAATGCATAGAATTTTCCAGGATGAATTCTACTTGGTACCAAATAATCTCTTGCCCCTTCAGGACTAGAGGCAGTTAGAATTGGAGTTTGCATTTCAAGAAATCCAGCTTTAGTCATTAGCTCTCTGATGAAAGCTATTACATCCGATCTCAATTGAATATTTTTATGTAAACCTTCTCTTCGGGCATCTAGAAATCTATATTTAAGCCTAATATCTTCTGGGTAATTTGCTTCACCAAAAACAGGCATTGGAAGTTCTTCCGCATCAGATAAAACCTCAACTGTATCAATGGCAATTTCTATTTCACCCGTTTTAAGTTCACTGTTAATAGTTTCAATTTCTCTCTTAACAACTTTACCAATAATTTTTACTACAGACTCAACTCTTAAGTTTTCAATTAGATTTAGAATTTCAATTTTAGAGTTATCTATTACGCACTGAGTTATTCCATAGTGATCTCTAAGATCTAAAAATAATAAATTTCCATGGTCTCTTTTACGATTAATCCATCCAGATATAGATATAGATTTATCTATATCATTTATATTAAGCTCGTTACAATTATGTGATCTATATTTATTCATACTAATAATTTAAAGGTACTGTATAGTTAATTATATGGAATTAGTCCAAGATAATAAATCACTAATAAAGATCACTAAAACACTGAAAAAAAATGAAGTATTATTTGTTGATACGGAATTTTTAAGAAATAACACTTACTGGCCAAAACTTTGCTTAATACAAATAAAAACAAAGAAAAAAGTGTACCTCATAGATCCACTAGCCAAAGGTATGGATCTAAATGTTGTTAAGGAGATCTTTATTGATCCTAAAATTTTAAAGGTTTTCCACTCATCAAGGCAAGATATAGAGGTTCTAATGAACGTCTTCAATGTAATCCCCTGGCCTATTTATGATACTCAAATAGCAGCAAACTTCATATTAGAAGAAACTGATATTGGTTATGCTAATTTGGTTGAAAAATTATGTGATAAAAAATTAAGTAAAAAATTTCAGGTTTCTGATTGGAGTAGAAGACCTTTAAAAGACAAGCAAATTGAATATGCTGCATTAGATGTTGAATACTTACCAGTTTTACATAAGGAATTAGAATCTAAGATAAAAGCTAAAAGAAAAATTAGATTATTTAGATCTGAAATAGAAAAGTTAAAAGATATTAATGAGATTTATAATCCAAAAAACTCATACAAAAAAATAAATTATAGAAAAAAAATTATTATAAAATCTAGATTAAAGATCTTATCTGAATGGAGAGAGCTGTCAGCTCAAAAACTAAATATACCTAGGAACTGGATTATTTCAGATAAAACCATACTTTCCGCTTCAAAAAAAGATTTTAGGATAGAAAAATTAATAAGAAATACAAAAAATAGAAACTTTGATCAAAAATTAGATAGCTTTAAAAAATTTCTACTTAAAAAAATTCTCTCTTAAAAAAGGTATAGTAATTTTTTGTTTATTTTTAAGAGATAGATTGTTGATTTTAATCAACATGTCAGACAAGTCACTATAACTTCTTATAACTCTACCAGATAAATATTTAATGACATCAGTTGTAATTGAAATTTGATGGTCTGAAAAATATTTGTTTATTAAAACTTCTATTATTTGATCGTCGGGCTTTTCAATAACAGTAGATAAAATCGACTTAAATCGAGATTCTAAATCTTTAAATTTAAAATTAATATCTTTGTTTTCACTGCACAAAAATAAAATATAATTATCATTGAATAAACATTGATTAAAAATATCTAGAATAATGTTTTCTTGATCTGATTTAATTAGTGAGAAATTATCAATAAGATAATTTCTCTTACTACCTTTATTGAAATTTATATCATTATTTTTAAGATCAATTAATTTTGCATCCGCTCTTTGCATCCATATATTACCAAGGTGAGACTTTCCTGATCTACCTTCACCATATATAATTGCCGCTTTATTGTGCCAATCTGGCCATAACGAAACAAGATCTACAGCTTTTTTATTTGTAGAATTTACAAAAAAATCACTCTCACTAAAATTAGTTTTTGCTTCCAAATCAAATACAAACTGATTCATATTATTCATTCCCTACTGCTTTAAGCCACATAATAATATATATTAATGATGAAACAATAGTTGTCATAGTAACAAGAGTTATCAAAAAATTTCTTATAAACATAACTTCCCTAAATTGATTGATTTGATTAATTGATAAAAGGCAAATAAATACAATTAAGGTTATTTGTAAAAAGGTATTAATTTTACTTATCAATATTGGTTTTAAGTCAAATTTTAGATTAAGAACTAACTTAAATAAATAAGCTCCAGTTATAAGGCCTTCTCTAAATACAATTATGATTATTAAATATATTGGCAATAACAACTTAATACCCAAGATTAAATAAATTGTAATAACCAAGGTTTTATCTGCTATAGCATCTAAATAAAATCCCACTAAGGATTCAGAGTTATATTTTCTAGCCAGGTAGCCATCAAAGAAGTCTGTTAATCCAACAGCAGTTATTATAATTGCTGATATAATTAATAAATCTTGAATTAGTAACCATAATATCAATGGGACTGATATAATTCTTATAAGAGATAAAATATTTGGTAAGTATTTCATTTATCTATTAATGAAATATCAGAATAATCACCTAAATAAGTCATAGCAATATCATGCTCAAGTAAGATTAAATTTAATTTGTCCAAGTCACCAGAAAAATAAATTGTTCCCTTTAAGTCTCCTATTTTATAAGAATCAATACTAACATTTTTAATAGATTCTATTTTTAATAATTTTTCTTCTATAATATGCCAGGTCTTTAATTGATTATCTGTAAATCTAATTTTATATAGCATTGTTGAATCTAGAGAAGAGGTAGACTTTACCCAAGCATTAAATAGTTCTTGATTAAGATTTTTTACTGATCTGTTAATCAAGTCTAAATCAGACTCATTTGATAATGACTTATAATTTTTAGTAATAGTTATAATTTTTTGATTAAAAATATTTTTAATAATTATATCTATATTTTTTAAATCTTTTTTATCGATAGAATAATTTGCCCAGATAAAAATATTGTTATTTACATTTCGAATTATTGGTTCATCACTTAAATCTAACGCTAAAAACTCTTCCATTGAGAGCATTGGATTATTAAGACTAAGTCTTTTAATAATATTAAGATTAAATATATCTTTGTTTATATTATTTTTATTCCATGCTTCATTCCACATATTTTCAATATTAACTTGATTATTATTAGAGTAAATTACTGGCACCAAAGAAATTGGCTTTGATTCAGTTAATGAGTATACGACTTTATTTTTCTCGAAGTATTCTCGAACTTTTAATGGATTAAAATTGATGGTGAAATTTGCCTTATATCTATCTTTTAATATCAATTCTTCTTTTAATTCAACTCCACTGACTAATGAAGCCAATACAACACTATCGATTGGAAATATTTTATTATAATCATCTGGATGTATAATTGGCATTATCATTCTTTTATAAGCAGCCAATTGAGCGCTTGATATTGCATTATTCCTAATACTAGCTGTGTTACTACTATCAATCTGAATAAGAACATCTTCAATAATGTATCTCGAAGTACTTAATGCATAATTTACTGAAAAAAAGAATATGCAATATGCAGTCATACATATTATAATCAGTTGACTCATTGTAAATCTTTTAAAGCTCTTATATAAAATCATCATGTCTAAATATACTTATAGCAAATCTGGTGTTGATATAGATAAAGGTAACAAATTCATTGAAAACATCAAAAAAACAATTAAAAATGATAAAACAAAATCCTCTAAGGCTTCTGTTATAGGGGGTTTTGCAGGTCTTTTCAAACTTAACAATATTAAAGAAAATCCTTATCTAGTTGCCGCAACTGATGGTGTTGGGACAAAGTTAGAAATAGCAAATGACATCAATAATCATAAGACTATTGGAATTGATCTAGTTGCTATGTGCGTTAATGATATTGTAGTTACTGGAGCTAAACCTCTTTTCTTTCTGGATTATATTGCTACTGGAAAACTAGATATCAAGAAAAGTACGGATGTTATTAAGGGTATTCTAGAAGGCTGTAATCAAGCTGAATGTCAATTGCTTGGTGGAGAGACAGCAGAAATGCCAGGGTTTTATTCACAAGGAAAATACGATATTGCTGGATTTAGTGTTGGTCTTTTAGATGGTAAGCAAGTTAAAAATAAGATTAAAAAAGATGATGTCATTATTGGTATAAAGTCATCTGGTTTACATTCAAACGGCTACTCATTAGTAAGAAAAATAATTAAAGATAAAAATATGTCTTTAAAAAAATACTTTAATTTTGATAAAAAGAAAACTATTGGAAAATATCTTTTAGAACCAACTTTAATTTATGTAAATTTAATTTTAGAATTATATAAAAAAAACTTAATTAAATCTTGTGCTCATATTACTGGTGGAGGTGTAATAGAAAATTTACCGAGAGTATTGGATAGAAAATTCCAAGCACAAATAAATTTAAATAATTGGGAACTGAGTAACTTATATAAATGGTTACTTTCATGCGGCATAAAGCAAACTGAACTATTAAAAACATTTAATGCTGGTTATGGCATGACTTTAATCGCAAACAAAAAAGATATTAAAAAAATTGAAAAAATAATAGATAGACATAAATTTAAATCATCTATGCTGGGAAATATTGCTCTTAAAAAGAGTGCTTCTGATAAGTCAATAATCTTATCAGGAAAACTGAATAAATGAAAAAAAATATAGTAGTTCTCATTTCTGGTCGTGGGTCCAATTTAAAATCAATAATAAATGCTACAAAAGAAACAGGCTATCCAGCAAATATATCGTTAGTAATTTCTGATAACAGTAAAGCTCAAGGTTTAAATATAGCTAAGGATAATAGTATTGATAATATAATTATTGAAAAAAGCTCCTTTGACAGCAAAAAAAAATTTGAAGATGATTTGGTTGAAAAAATTACTCAACATAATCCAAGCTTAATATGTTTAGCGGGCTTTATGATAATTCTTTCAAAGGATTTTGTTAATAAATTTAAGGGAAAAATAATAAATATACATCCATCTCTACTGCCTAAGCATAAGGGTCTTAATACACATGAAAAAGCAATTAATTCAGGGGATAAGTATGGTGGCTGCACAGTCCATCATGTAAATGATAGGATGGATGATGGTGAGATAATAGCCCAACAAAAGGTAATCATTACTTCGGATGACACTGCCGATACATTAAAGAAAAAAGTATTGGAGCTTGAGCACAAACTCTACCCCAAAGTAATTAGAGAACTATTAAGTTAATTAAGGGTGTATTTCTTGGTCATTAAAAAAATGAGCAATTTCAATTACAGCATTTTCTAAACTATCGGAACCATGAACAGAGTTTTTTTCAAGAGAAACTGCGTGGACTTTTCTTATAGTACCATCGTCAGCATCTTCTGGATTAGTAGCACCCATAATTTCTCTATTCTTTTTAACAGCATTTTCACCTTCTAGTACCTGAACTATAATTGGACCAGAACACATAAAATCACATAAGCTTTGAAAAAAAGGTCTTTCAGAGTGTACACCATAAAATTCAGCTGCTTTTTCTTGTGTCATTCTTATTCTTTTAGAGGCTATTACTCTTAAGCCAGAGCTTTCAATCATTGCTGTAATTGATCCAACTAGATTTCTATCAGTTGCATCAGGCTTTATCATTGAGAATGTTCTTTCAATTGTCATAGCTATTTTCCTTCATAATATTTGTTAACAAATCTATTAAGCAGTTTTACACCAAATGCTGTAGAGCCTTTTGGAGAAGTTGGTAATAGAGATTTTGTCCAAGTTGTACCCGCTATGTCTAAGTGTGCCCAAGGTGTCTTATTTACAAATCGTTGTAAAAATTGAGCGGCAGTAATGGAGCCAGGATGACCAGTACCAATATTTTGCATATCTGCAATTGGAGAATTTATCATTTTATCAAAATTATCATGAAGTGGAAACCTCCAAAGCTTTTCATCTTCAATTTTACCCGCCTCTTCTAATTGCTTGCTTAATTTATCATTATTAGAAAATAAACCTGCGTATTCATTTCCAAGCGCAACGACAATTGCACCTGTTAAAGTGGCTAAATTCACCATAAATTCAGGCTTATACTGTTCTTGAGTATACCATAATGCATCAGCAAGAACTAAGCGACCTTCTGCATCCGTATTAAGCACTTCAATTGTTTGCCCTGAATATGATGTGACAACGTCACTAGGTCGTGTAGCCATATTTCCAATGTGATTTTCAACTAAACCAACAACACCTATAGCGTTAACTTTTGCTTTTCTTAAAGCTAAAGCTTTCATTAGACCTACAACAACACCTGAACCACCCATATCATATTTCATTTCCTGCATACCATTTGCTGGCTTAAGTGATACACCACCAGTATCAAAAGAGACACCTTTGCCTACAAAAGCGATTGGTTTCTTTTTCTTATTTTTATGGCCTGTCCATTTCATGATCGCTAA
>CAJJAN010000038.1 GCA_905182145.1 uncultured Pelagibacteraceae bacterium | reverse complement strand
ATCAACTGGAACTCTTACAAGCATATCCATGTTTGGAAACTCTATCACATACATTTCTAGTTTTTGCCCAACTACTTCTCTTTTTTCAATATCGATAACTTGTCCAACACCATGAGTTGGATAAACTACATAGTCTTTTGTGCTAAATATTTTTTTAACCTTTTTTTCTTTGATATCCTTGATCTCTAAAACTTTTTTAGTTTTTTTGGCTTGCCAGTGACTAGGATTTAAATGAGTACGTTTGTGCTGAACTCCTGGAAGAGAAATAATTCTTTTTTTCTTTGCTTTTACAATGACAATTTCTTTTTTCTTACTTTTTTCAACTTTGACTTTTTTCTTAGCTACCTTTTTCTTAGCTACCTTTTTCTTAACGATTGTCTTTGGAGAGACTTTTTTCTTAGAAGATTTTTTAATGACTACCTTTTTTTTAGCAACTTTCTTAGAAATTTTCTTTTTAGCTTTGTTTATTTGTTCTTTTTTCATATTTACCCCAATTATTATTTTATATTTTGTGAAAAGTATTTATTAAATTTATTGTCTTCATTTTCATGTTCATTTGCTTTAGGAAGAGGGTCTTTGCTTTCAGTTATATTGGGCCATTCCCTTGAATATTTATCATTTAATTCAAGCCAATCTGCAGCCCCTTCTTCTGTATCTGAGACAATCGCATCGACAGGACACTCTGGCTCACAAACACCACAATCTATACACTCATCTGGATTTATTACGAGCATATTCTCCCCTTCATAAAAGCAATCAACAGGACAAACATCTACACAATCAGTGTGTTTGCACTTTATACATTTATCATTAACTATGTATGTCATTGGTCAGTTTATTTTTTATATTCCCTATGTCTTTATCCTGTAAATACAAAAGACCACTTAATCGTCTAACTAAATTTTCTTCATAATTATCTATAATACCATCTGCCATAACAATTTTCCAAATCAGCTCAACAATCTTTAACTTTTCCTCTTCATTTAACAGCTTGTTTAAAGATCTTGTAAATTGCTGTAAATCATTTGCTTCATTTTCAATTTTTTCAGCAGCCTTAAATAAATCATCTGTACTTTCACTTGATAGTGAGAAATAATTTTTAATTAAGTTATGGATTTCAAGTCTTTCCGATTCATCAAAATTTCCATCATATTTTGCTGTTGAAATTAGTAGTGCCACTACTGCAATTTTTTCAGAATCAAAACTTATCTCAGTTAAATCAGTTTTTTTATCAAAAAAAGTCTTTAAATTATCAAACATTTTGCTCTATTAAATTGTATAGGTGGTATTATTTGTTACTATATATAGCATAAAGAATAGAACAAATCAGGTAGAAATGATGATCGAATCGTTAACATCGGGTGTTCCTTTAATATTCTAATACACAATATATTTAATAAACTATATAGAACAATATATCAATATTCCATATAAAGGCAAAATGACAAAAGATAAAAGCAAAAGATTAAGTGATTGGGAAAAAAAATTTACTAAAGAAGTAAAAATTGAGACTTCTCAGGAGTTCTTTCATGAAACCGATGAAGGTATAAATATTAACCCATTATATACTCAAGAAGATCTATTAGATTACACTTTTAATGATATTAATACTCTACCGGGTGAATGGCCTTATACTCGTGGACCAAAAGCATCCATGTATACGAATAGACCATGGACAGTAAGACAATATGCTGGTTTTTCAACTGCAGAAGAGTCAAATAAATTTTATAAAAAAAATCTTGAAGCGGGACAAATGGGTCTCTCAGTTGCTTTTGATTTACCAACTCATAGAGGTTACGATTCTGACGATGAATTAGTTATGGGGGATGTTGGAAAAGCAGGTGTAGCAATTGATAGCGTAGAAGATATGAAAATTTTGTTTGATGGAATTCCATTAGACAAGATGTCAGTTTCGATGACTATGAACGGAGCTGTTCTCCCTGTACTTGCCGCATTTATTGTTGCTGGTGAAGAACAAGGTCTGGATAAAAAGGTTTTATCAGGAACAATTCAAAATGATATTTTAAAAGAATTTATGGTCCGCAATACTTACATATATCCACCCGAACCCTCAATGAGATTGGTGGCTGACATAATTGAATATACTGCTAGAGAAATGCCAAAATTCAATTCAATTTCTATATCTGGATATCACATGCAGGAAGCAGGAGCTAATAATGTTCAAGAGTTAGCTTTCACATTAGCTGATGGCATGGAATACGTAAGGGCAGCATTGTCTAAAGGATTGGCAGTTGATGATTTTGCGCCAAGACTTTCATTCTTTTTTGCAATAGGAACTGATTTTTTTATGGAGATTGCAAAACTTAGAGCCGCTAGAACTTTATGGGCTAAAATTATGAAAGATTTTGGAGCTACTAATGAAAAGTCTTTAACATTAAGAACTCATTGCCAAACATCAGGTGTCTCTTTGACTGAAAAAGACCCATACAACAACATTGTTAGAACCTCTTATGAAGCTTTATCTGCTGTATTGGGAGGAACTCAAAGTTTACATACTAATTCATTTGATGAAGCAATTGCTTTACCAACAGAGTTTTCATCAAGAATTGCAAGAAATACTCAGTTAATTCTTCAAAATGAAACTGGTGTGACAAATACTGTTGACCCATTAGCTGGGTCATACTTTGTAGAAAAATTAACTGAAGATATGTGCTCTGCTGCTTGGAAAATTATTGAAGAAGTCGAGGAACTAGGTGGAATGACAAAAGCAGTTGCAGCTGGAATGCCAAAGCTTAGCATTGAAGAGTCAGCCACGAAAAAACAAGCAAAGATTGATAGTGGTAAACAAGTAGTGGTTGGAGTTAATAAGTTCAAAAACCCCAAAGAGCCTAAGATTGATGTTTTAGTTATTGATAACGAAAAAGTTAGGGAAGATCAGATAATAAAAATTACTAATCTAAAAAAGAACAGAAATCCTAAAGATTTAGAAGATTGTCTTAGTAGAATTACTGATATGGCAAAAAATAATTCTGGTAATTTATTGGCTCTCAGCATTGAAGCAATTAGAGCTAGAGCAACCGTAGGTGAGGTGTCAAAAGCATTAGAAGATGCTTTTGGGCGACACTATGCTACAAATGTGGGTGTTTCAGGAGTCTATGGAAAGTTTTTTGAGAAAGATGCTAAGTTTATGGATATACAAAATAAAATTAATAATTTTGAAAAAGAAAATGGAAGAAGACCAAGAGTTCTAATTGTGAAAATGGGACAAGACGGACACGATAGAGGCGCAAAAATTGTTGCTACTTCATTTGCGGACCTGGGATTTGATATTGATATGGGTCCTTTATTCCAATCGCCAAAAGATGTTGCAAAAGATGCAATTGAAAATGATGTTCATGCTATCGGAGTTTCTACGCTTGCTGCAGGACATAAGACCCTTGTGCCAGAATTAATGAAAAGTCTTAAAGAGATAGATAAAAATAATAAGATAACAGTATTTGTCGGAGGGGTAATACCAGAACAAGATTACCAATTTTTATATGATAATAATGTTTCAGCAATTTTTGGTCCAGGGACTAGTATTTTAGATTCTGCTGAAGAAGTAATAAAACTTATATCAAAAAAAGATTAGCTAAGTTATTTATGCAAGATCTTAAAAATAGAATTATAGCAGGAGAGCGTGCCGCAATAGCTAAAGCAATCACTATAGTTGAGTCATCACGAGAAGAAGACATAGCTCTAAGTCATGAACTAATATCGGAGCTAATAAAGTCACCTGGACACGCTATAAGAGTTGGTTTTTCAGGCCCTCCTGGTGTTGGCAAATCTACATTCATAGAAGCATTTGGATCATACATAGTAAATAAAGATTTTAAATTAGGAGTACTTGCTATTGATCCTTCTTCAAATTTTACAGGTGGATCTATTTTAGGTGATAAAACCAGAATGAGTGAAATTTCTAAAAATGAAAATACATTTATTCGTTCAACACCATCCAGAGGATCTTTAGGTGGTATTGCTGTAGGAACACGGGAAGCAGCAATTATCTTAGATGCTGCAGGATATGATTATATTTTTATTGAAACTGTAGGAGTAGGACAATCAGAAATAACAGCTGCTAATCTAGTTGATATTTTTACATTAATTGTTGGACCAGGATCAGGAGATGAACTTCAGGGAATTAAGAAAGGTATCACAGAGTACGCAGACATGTTTATAGTTAATAAATATGACGGTGATTTAGCTACACAAGCTTCAAAAACTGCTTCAGATTATAAATCTGCTTTAAGCTTTTATAGTAAAAATAGTGATGATATTGAAACTCAAGTAGTTTTAGTTTCTTCAATTGAAAATAAAGGTATGGATGAAGTGCTTGATACCTTTGATAAGATTGTTGAATTTAATAAGGCCAATAATAGATTCAAGGCGAGAAGAGAAAGTCAGTTGGCATATTGGCTTGAAGAAGAAGTTCGTAATAAAATCTTGCTTCGATTAAGCAAAGAGCAAGGCATTCCTGAATTAATTGAGAGCGAAGTTCAGAGTATAATTAGTGGTAAGACTGGATTTTATTCTGCATCTAAGAATATTATTGATACATTCCTTGGTAAAAAATAACTATATATTGACATATCCTCATTCAATCATTATTAACCTTCATCTATGACAAGAGCATGCGATCTAACAGGAAAAAAAGTCCAGTTTGGCCATAACGTGAGTAAAGCCAACAATAAGACTAAACGTAAATTTATTCCAAATATTCAATCTGTAACCTTTAGAAGTGAAATTTTGAATAAAAATGTAAGACTATCAGTAGCCGCCTCTTCAATTAGAACAGTTGCTAAATATGGTAGTATTGATGAGTATTTGCTTAAAGTTAAAAATAATAAACTTTCTCAAAAAGCTAAAGTAGTTAGAAAAAGTTTGCTTAAAAAAACTGCTGTTGCTTAAATCCTAACTTAAAATATTCTTTTTTTTAATTGGATATTCTTCAAAAAGATCTACTAACTGCTCCGTCATAACATCGGCTAATTGCTCTGCATCTACAATAGTAACAGCTTTTTTGTAGTATCTCGTCACATCATGTCCTATTCCAACCGCAAGCAGCTGAACATCAGATTTATTTTCTATCCAATTAATCGCACCTCTTAAATGTTTTTCAAGATAATTTCCCGAGTTTACAGACAGTGTACTATCATCTACCGGCGCTCCATCTGAAATTACCATTAATATTTTTCTCGCTTCATATCTATTTTGAAGACGTTTGTGAGCCCACAACAAAGCTTCACCATCGATGTTTTCTTTAAGAAGTCCCTCTCTCATCATTAAGCCAAGGTTCTTTTTTGATCTTCTCCAAGGTTCATCAGCAGCTTTGTAGATTATATGTCGGAGATCATTCAGTCGACCAGGAGAGGGGGGCTTATTATTTTGCATCCAGCTTTCTCTACTTTTACCACCTTTCCATGCTTTAGTTGTAAAACCAAGAATCTCAACTTTTACTCCACATTTCTCTAATGTTCTGGCGAGGATATCTGCACTCATTGCTGCTACAGTAATAGGTCTACCACGCATTGAACCAGAATTATCAATCAACAATGACACGACAGTATCTTTAAAATCGGTATCTTTTTCTTTTTTAAAAGAAAGAGAGTAAAATGGATCGGTTATGACTCTAGTAAGTCTTGATGTATCAAGTAAGCCTTCCTCAATATTAAATTCCCAACTTCTATTTTGTTTGGCTAATAATTTTCGTTGCAACCTATTCGCAAGGCGTGAAATTATAGTCTGAAATGATTTTAATTGTTGGTCTAAATATTTTCTTAATCTATTTAATTCTTCATCTTCACACAAGTCTTGAGCAGTAATAACCTCATCAAATTGATTAGAATAAACCATATATTCACTCAATATAGTTTCAATCGACTTGTTTTCTTTGTACTGAGGCTTAACATTCTCTGATCCATCATCTTCAAGATCCTGCATTTCTTCATTATTTTCGTCTACCGGCATCTCGCTTTCTTCAGATTGAACTTCTTCTTCGGTATTCTCCATATCATCGTCACTCATAGAAGACTGACTCTCAGTTTCATCGACATCAGGATTATCTAGTTCTTCAGTTTGCTGTCCTTTATTGTCATCTTCAGACTCATCTTTATTTTCGTTTGTATCATAAAGCTTTAAATCTAAAATTAATTTATTGGCTAGCTGAGCAAACTGCTCTTGATCATTTATATTTTTTAATAAGCCATCAATTGAATCTCCTATTTTTGAATCAAGCCATTTACTCCAATAAGAAAGAGCATGAGAAGCACTTTTAGGAACTAAAGAAGCATCGTTTTTTTTCTTTAAATAAATTTCTAAAGCATTTTCAATATCTAAATCTGATTGACTCGTTACATTTGAATAGTTTTTTTCCTGACAGTCTTTTTCATAAAGACTTAAGAGATTAGATTTTACTCCACGCATATATTTACTGCCTAAAATTTGAATACGACTATTTTCTAAAGATTCATAAATCTTTTTGTTCTTTTCTTTGTTAGGTAAGAATTCGCTGTAAGTGTTGTTATTTCTATACTTATGAATTAAAGCTTCATTATCGGCTGTGCCTCTAATGCTTGATAAATTGTCTAAATCAAAAATATTATTAATTTCTGGAAGAATAATCTTATCTTCTGAAGAAGGAGAGTTGCCACCAAATACAACTTCGATTTCCTTATCTTCTGCAATGGCTTTGACTGTAGAAGATAGTGCTCTCTTAAAAGTATCTAGAGTATCTTCTTTCACTTAGGTAAGAGTTATATCGGATTGAATATTTGCTAAATCTTCACCAAAACATCTTTGATAGTATTCAGCAATAATAGGTTTTTCACTATCATCACATTTATTTAAAAATGTAAGTTTGAATGATAGTGCGATATTGAAATCAAAAATTTCTGCATTTTCAGCCCAAGTTAAAACAGTTCGAGGGCTCATAACGGTGGAAATATCACCATTTACAAGACCTTTTCTTGAGAGATCTGCAACTTTAATCATGAGTTCAATTGTTTCCTCTTTTTCAGGAGTATTATAATTTTTTACCTTAGAAAGAATAATTTCTTTTTCTTTTTTATTATCAAGATAATTTAATGCTGTAACAATATTCCATCTATCCATTTGTCCCTGATTAATTTGTTGGGTTCCATGATATAGACCGCTTGTGTCACCTAGACCAACAGTATTAGTTGTCGCAAATAATCTGAATGATGGATGGGGTTTAATTACTCTATTTTTATCAAGCAAAGTAAATTTCCCCTCGGCCTCAAGAACCCTTTGAATTACAAACATAACATCAGGTCGACCTGCGTCATACTCATCAAAGACTAGGGCTGTATTATTTTGAATTGCCCATGGAAGAATTCCATCCTGAAATTCAGTAATTTGTTTTCCTTCTTTTAAAACTATCGCATCTTTCCCAATTAAATCTATTCTACTTACATGACTATCTAAATTTACTCTTACACAAGGCCAATTTAATCTTGCGGCTACTTGTTCAATATGAGTAGATTTTCCAGTACCATGGTATCCTTGAACCATTACTCTTCTATTATATTTAAAGCCTGACAAAATTGCCATAGTGGTTGCTTTATCAAAACAATAATTAGAGTCTATTTCTGGAACGTATGGAGAATTTTGTGAAAATCCATCAACGTGCAAGTCAGTCTCAATTCCAAACACTTGATTGACTGAAATAGATATATCTGGATTTACCTGATTATTTTGATTTAAATCGTTCATAATGGTTCTTTATTATTTTATATGATTCTAAAACTTTTTTTAATTTTTCAATATTTTCTTCTTTATAGCCAACTGTATCAGGGTGTAACTGCTTAACAATATCCTTAAATTTACTCTTTATAACTTCTAACGGTGCACTTTTATCATTAATATTTAATTCAGCCAATGCATTAATATACTCACTACCAAGTAATGTAGAGCTAAATTCTTTATTTCCAATCTCATCAAAAGAATTAAATAATTTTTCCCTTATTTTATTCGTTTTATTAAAATAATCACTGTTCGCGGCTCCAATTTTTTGAGTTTTTCTGTGTCCAATTATGTCATTTTCAATGAATGTTTCAATTTCATCAGCTGTCATATTCTCGAAATAATTCCAGTTTTTATTGTATTCCTTGATGTGTTGTAAGCAAAACCATTGATATTGCCTTAGATTATCAGGCGATAATGGTGCTTTATATTCTGCGAAAAGATTACACTCTGGACTATTACATTTTTGCTGTGTCATAAACTATAGAATTACTTAATATAAACTAATGAATATTGAAGATACAATAACAAAAAAAATAAAAAATAATATTAATCCTTTTTATTTTAAGTTAGTAAATTTTTCCGAGCAGCACCGTCACCACGAAACAAATAACCGTACTGATTATTCTCATATAAAGCTTATTATTTCATCAGAGATCTTTGAAGATAAAAATAAAATAAAGCGGGAAAGAATAATTCATAAAGTTCTTAGTGAGGAACTAAGAGATCATGTGCATGCTTTAGTTTTAAAGCTTTATACGGTTAGCGAGTTTGAATCATTGGGCGCTCAAGACCTTTAGGAGTGATATTTGATTATCTTTTGCTTCTAAAATCTCGAATTGAAACCCATAGTAATTAAATTTTTGTCCTGCCTTAGGAAAAGATCTCGATTCATGAATTATTAAACCTGATAAGGTATTAGCTTCATTATCTGGAAGCTCCCAGCTATATTCACGATTTAAATCTCTGATTTCCACATTGCCATTTATATTAAAGCTTCCATCATAATTAACATTAACTCCCTTAACGATCACATCATGTTCATCGCTAATATCCCCAACAATTTCTTCAATTATATCTTCTAAACTAATCATACCCATTAAGGCACCATATTCATCGACTATTATTGCAAGCTTTGCACGTTTGGTTAAGTGCATCTGTAATTGCTCTTTTAATGTTGTAGTTTCAGGTACAAACCAAGGTTCAAGTAATGTTTTTCTAATATCTTCGTTCACAATGCCAGCACCTTTTTTTGCACTGAGTAATTTTAATAAATTTTTAGCATGAATTATCCCAATTATATTTTCGGCATCATTTTGCCAGACTGGGATTCTGGTATAAGAGCTATTGATAACTGTATCAATAATAGTATTTGCATCATCATCAATATTAACTGTGAACATGTTACTTCGGTGAACCATAACATCCTCAATTCCAATGACAGATAAATCTAAAATACCTTTAACCATATCTTTATCAAATTTATAAAGCCGACCTTCTTTATGATGTAAATCAACTGTTCCACGTATCTCATCTTGAACAGATATTGACCTACTATTTTTTATATAATTCATGCCAAAAATACTCAATATTGCATGAACTATCTTTTCCATCACCCAGGTTATTGGTGAGAGAAAGAATACAAATGGTCTAATTATTGGACTGATGGTTAACGCCATTTTTTCAGAATTTGAAATAGCGTAGCTTTTAGGAAGTATTTCAGCAAAAATAACAATTAAGACTGTCATTATCAATACTGCATAAGCTATACCAGAGTCACCGAACATCTTAATTAAAAGACTTGTTGCTAATGAGGAAGCTAAAATATTAACGAGGTTATTACCAAGTAAAATTGCGCCAATAAGAGACTCTTTGTCATTTAAAAGATTAATTGCTGTTTGAGCATTTCTCTCCCCTTTTATGTTCAAGCCTGTGAGTCTACTTCTGGTACTAGCAGTCAGTGCAGTTTCAGAGCCTGAAAAAAATGCTGATAGTATTAAAAGAATTAATATAGATATTGATAATATTATGATATCGAAAAACATACTAAGATGTAATCTCCTTAAACAACTTCAAAAGTTTACTATGTGAATATTTTTTATGAATAAAAGCTTTACCTAACTTTTCAATTAAAATTAGAGTAATTTCTTTATTTACTGTTTTTTTATCTTTGATCATTTCAGAAACAAACTTTTTAGCAGTAATTTTTTTTAAATTCTTTGGCAGACTAATTTGTAAACCGATATCATTAAAATGATTCTCAATTTTATAATAAGTTTTTTTATCAATATAGCCTTCAACGTACGATAATTTTGCAGCAATAGTGATGCCTATTGAAACAGCCTCACCGTGTATGATATCTTTTTTATAATTGTTGAGGGATTCTATTGCGTGACCAAATGTATGCCCAAGATTTAAAAGAGCTCTAGCTCCATGCTCTTTTTCATCAGCTTCAACAATTTGGGATTTATTTATACAGCTTCTATGAATTGCATATATTCTTGCATTAGTATTACCATCAATAACTTTTTTTCCATTTATCTGAAGCCAGTCAAAAAATTTGGCATCTTTTATAATTCCATATTTAATAATTTCAGCATATCCAGCTAATAGCTCTCTTCTTGGAAGTGTCTTCAGCACATTAGTATCAATAACAACTAGTCGAGGTTGATAAAATGAGCCTAATAAATTTTTTCCATATATGTTATTTACTCCAGTTTTACCTCCAACAGAAGAATCTACTTGGGATAATAACGTTGTTGGTATTTGAATATAATTTAAGCCACGCAAGATTATGCTGGCAGTAAATCCAACAATATCTCCTAGTATGCCTCCACCAAAAGCAACAATTGTATCTTTTCGATCAACTCCATGAGATATAATCTTTGACGATAGACTTGCCACAGTAATAATATTTTTTTTCTTTTCACTTACTGTTATTGCTATGAAGATACACTCGACATTTGCTTTCTTGAAAGAATTTTGAAGTACTTTTTTGTATAAGTCATACACAACATTATCACAAACGATAAAAACTCTATTTTTTTCCAAATATTTTTTACAAATTAATCCAATATCTTTGTAGATATTGCTTCCAATTAAAATTGGATAGTCGATTTGCTTATTTTTTAATCTAATTTTTTTCATAAATACTTAACTCATTAATTATTTCAGCTGCTAATTTAGATTTTGTTTTTTTTGAAACATTAAACGTGTAGTTAGCTTTAGAAAAATTATCTGCACGTAATTTGTTCAGTTCTTTAAGAACAACTTTCATATCTTTATTTTGTAGCAATGGTCTATTCCTTTTTTTTGAACATCTTAAAGCCAAAGTTTTTAGATCACATTTAAGCCATATAGAGGTTGCATTTTTTTTTACATTATTGCGTACTTTTGCACTTTGGAAAGCACCACCACCAAATGCAATTACATTTTTATCTTTTTGCTCTATCAATCTTAGAATAATCTTTTCTTCTACATCTCTAAATTTTTTTTCCCCATATTTATCAAAAAAATCACTTATAGGCATATCAACTTCATTAATAATCTCTGTATCAGTATCAATAAATTTATAATCTAATTTCTTTGCAAGATACGACCCAAGAGTTGATTTACCAGAACCCATATGGCCAATTAGCACTATATTATTTTTGTTGTTAGAAGGGCTTAATTTTGACATTATTTAATGTGAATTAATTTCACAGAGTTTTTATTATTTGTTAAGTATAATTATGAATATGTTAAATAGCTTAAAGTATTATTGCCCTCTAAAGTCATTATACATGACCAATTTAATTGTGATAGTAATAATTTTTTTTCTGAGTTTCAGTAGTGTTTTTGCTGAAACAGATATCTCGGAGCCACTAGAAATATGGTCTAATGATAATGATGATAAGATTGAAGAAGCTGTAATTAAAGATAAAGAAACTGAAGAAGAAGCAATTCAATCTTTAATTTCACAGTCTGATATTGCTTATTCTGCTTATGATACTATTGGTATTTATGATCAGACTAATAATGGTTTTAACCCCACAATTTGGGAAAACTCTAATTTTGAAGATGTTAAATACTTAATAGATCAGCTTTCAAATCACTATCAATATAATAATATTTCAAATTTTTTAGATAAAACATTACTCACTATTTCAACGCCTCCCAATACAAACGATATATTAAGCCAAAGTTTTTTGGATTTAAAAATGAATTATTATGTACAGAGTCAAAATGACAACATTGTACAAAGAATTTTAGATCAAATTAACCAAGATGATTGGTCAGATTATGATCTTATTAATTATATTAATTATCACTTGGTATTAAGTAATTATAAAAAAGTTTGTGTAAAGAAATATCTGAATCAATTTAAAGAAAAAAAGACTAAGCTTATTTATCAAACTTTTTGTAAGGCAATGTCCAATAACTTGCCAGCAACTGACTTACTGCTTTCTTTACTACAAGAGCAAGGTAATGCTGATAAAGAACTAATATATATTTTAAATGCATATATTAATGGACAGGAAATAGATTTAAAAAAAATTAAGCTAATAGATCCTTTAAAATTAAATCTTATTGATAACAAAAATATAGATTTTTCAGATTTAATAAGTATTGAAAGTAATATTGGTGTGAAAAAATATTATGCACTATCTGATTTAAGCAGTACTGAAAAAAAAATAAATATTACAGAAGAGCTAGTCAGAAAAAATATTTTAAAACCAGATGTTTTATTAGTTAATTATAAAGCCTATCTAAATGATAAAAATATTTTTAGTTCTATTGATTATAAGAGTGCAAAAAACGACTTAGAAAAAAGAGTTTTCTTATTTTCCCAAATAAGAAATAGTTCAGATCAAAAAGATTTGGCAAAATTAGCTACAAACTTTATGGATGAAATTAGATCTGGCAATATGCTTTATGCCTCTAACAATCTTATATATGATAAAATAAAAGTAATTCAGCCAAAAAAAGAATATTCAAAGCAAGCTTTTGATATTTGTATTTTATTAATAATGAATAACAATAATGATAGATGTCGTGAATGGGGACAGTTAATAAAATTTAATAAGGACTTAATTTTAGAATATTCCTTAATTGAATATTACTTACTTTTAAATACAGACCAGCCAGCTTTAAACTTTAATGAAGAGCTATTAAATAATATTATTTTAAGTGATCAAATTTCTGAATTAAATAAGAATATTATTGTAAAATATTTTCAAATTAAAACTAATAATAAATATGCTGATTATTGGAAATCAAAAAGTAAGCTTAATAAAGTTTCTACAATTGTTCCAAACATAAGATTGATAGAATATTTAAAAAATGCTTCAAATGATAATATAGGTGAAGCAGCATTATTAATATTGATTTTAAATGATGATAAAAAGTTTAGTGAATTAGATGACTTCAGTATTTTTGCAATATTAGAAGCATTAAATAAGATTGACCCAAAAACTATGAAAAAATTAATATTTGAAATAAGTTTAAAAAATATTGTGCTATAATTAATTCATGTTCTCAGTTGATTTATATTTTTCATTTAGAAGTCCGTATTCATATTTTATTCTGCCAAGAATTATAGATTTGAAAGATAATTACGATGTGAATATTAATTTTAAACTGGTCTATCCTCTTGCAATAAGAGAACCACATTTTTTTCAAAGCAAGAATGCGTTTACTTACTTTATTCCAAAAATCTTTGATTATTTTTTACAGGCCAAAAAACTTGGGATGAAGTTTAAACCACCAAAACCAGATCCAATTAAACAAAGCATATTAACTGGAAAGATATCTAATCATCAGCCATTAATTTTTGATTTATGTCATTTAGGACAGTCAATGTGTAAAAAAAACCTAGGAATTGAATTTGCGTATGAAATTTCAAACTCAATCTTTGGTGGTAAAAAAGATTGGCATAGTGATAACCATCTATTTTCTATTTGTTCTAAATTAGGAGTAGACTTAGAAGAGATAAGAAATTTTACAAAGGTAAATGAGCAAGAAATTATTAAAGAAATTGAGAATAACCAAAGTGAGCAATTAGCAATTGGTCATCATGGAGTTCCATTAACTGTCTATAAGGATAAATTTTTTTTTGGTCAAGATAGGTTTAATAACTTAATTGATGAATTGAGAAAAGATGGTCTAAAATATTATTATTAGTTTATTTGCTTAAAGCTTAGCCCTTAGTTTTAGCGTTCACTCTTATTCTACTAATTCCAATTCCTGCAATAACTAGTATGACGGAAACTATTAGATAGTACCCAATTGCCTCTCCTAGAAATAGCCAGCCATAAAATACTCCAAAAATTGGTATTATATAGCCAACTTGCATCATGAATGTTGATCCAGCGTTGCGTATTAGTACTTGCCGCAAACTAAAAGCTAATCCAGTTGGTATTACGCCTAAATATATTATTGCGAAGACTGGAATTGAGGAAAACTCAATATTTTGAAGGTTTCCGTATATTAATACTAGAGGCAAAAGCCAAATACTGCCCCAGAACAAAGTATTCATTGTTACCATATCCGATGGTAGATGGGATATTCTTCGTATAATTAAGTTAGAAATTACATAACTAGAGGCCCCGATATAAATAGCTAATGCTGAAATTAGTGAATTTAAATCACTAACTAAAACCTCCATACCTACTGCAAAAACCACACCCGAAAAACCAATTATACTTCCAATTACTTTTCTAATAGATAGTTTTTCATCTAGTGTAAAAAAATGTGCGAGTATCAATGCTAAAAAGGGATTTGCAGATAAAATTATTACACCAATGTTGCTTGGTAATGTTATTAATCCATATGGAAGTAATGTAAATGGAATTGATGCGTTTAAAAAACCAATCAAGCTATATAAGCGAGTATTTTCATTAAATAGAGTTATATTTCCACCTCTAAATTTTACAGCACAAAATAAGAATAATGCACCAATTGCAGTTCTGTAAAAACCAAC
>CAJJAN010000037.1 GCA_905182145.1 uncultured Pelagibacteraceae bacterium | reverse complement strand
GCAGACTCAAGAAGTCCAAGAGACGGAAGATTTATTGAAAAAGTTGGACATTTTAACCCACTTTTACCTAAGGATAATCCAGATAGACTAAAGTTAGATCTAGAAAAAATTAAAGAGTGGATTGGTAAAGGTGCTAAACCTACAGAAAAATTGGAAAGATTTTTAGGTGAAGCTAAGGTTGTTCCAATGCCAGTTCAAAAAAACAATCCTAAAAAAGCTTTACCAAAGAAAAAAGCACAAGAGCGTTTAGCTGCATTAAAAGAAGCTGAAGAAGCCGCAGTAGCAGAAGCAGAAGCGCCAGCAGCAGAAGCAGAAGCGCCAGCAGCAGAAAATGAGGAAAAATAATACTTTATTTAAATATGAAAAATAAAGTTGCTATTGGTGAAGTAGTTTCTCCATCAGGATTTAAGGGTCAATTTAAGATTAAGTCTTTTACTGAAAAAAAAGATAATATTTTTAAATATGGCCCTCTGTCCATAAGCGATAAATTTATTGATATCAAATTAGTTAAGATAAAAACCTCTAAAGATATGTTTGTCGTTAGCTATGAAAAAATAACCTCAAAAGAAGAAGTGGAAAAAATAAGAGGTTCAAAAATATTAATAGATAGAGAAAAGCTACCTGCTATAGATAATCAAGAAACATTTTATCATTATGATCTCATTGATATGTCTGTTTATGATGAAAAAAATAATTATTTAGGAAAAGTAATTACAGTAGATAATTTTGGATCAGATGATGTTGTCGAAATAAAAAGTGATTTGAGTGACGATTCCATATTAATCTCTTTAAATAAAAAATTTATTAATAAAATTGATTTAATCAAAAATAAAATTTTAGTTAAGAATGTCGAAGGCTATTTCAATGAAAAAAATATTTAATACAAAAGTAATAACCTTATTTCCTGAAAATTTTCCAGGAATATTAGGCATAGGAGTTATTGGAAAAGCTTTAAAGAATAAACTGTGGAAACTTGAAGTAATTGATATTAGAAAATTTGGTAAAGGCAATCATAAGAAGGTTGACGATACTACTGCTGGGGGCGGACCTGGCATGATTTTAAAAGCTGATGTGCTTGGGCTAGCAATAGATAAGAGTCTTAAGGGTGTTAAAGATTTAGATAAGACACCAATAGTATATTTATCACCAAGAGGTAAAAGTCTAACGCAAAACAAAATTAAAAAAATATCTAAGGGTGATGGTATAATTTTATTATGTGGTAGATACGAAGGAGTTGATCAAAGAGTGTTAGATAAATACAAGATTGAAGAGATAAGTCTTGGAGACTTCATTTTGGCTGGTGGCGAAATAGCTGCTCAAGCTGTGCTAGAAGCAACTATTAGATTAATACCAGGAGTTTTGGGAGATTCTGATTCTTTAGACAATGAGTCATTTAAGTCTGATTTACTTGAGTTTCCACAATATACTAGACCTAGATCATGGAAAAACATTGAAATTCCTGACGTTTTGAATTCTGGTAACCATAAGAATATAGATATATGGAGAAAAGATATGTCTAAAAAGCTCACAAAAAAAATTCGACCGGATTTGTGGGAAAAATACAAAAAAAAACAAGACATTAAATAAATAAAGTATTAAAACACCCCATCGGAGTAAACCATGAATATTATTGAAGATTTTGAAAATTCACAGATCAAAGGATTGATCAAAAATAAAAAAGTAGCTCAGTTTCATCCTGGAGATACAGTGCGTGTAAATGTTAAGGTACGTGAGGGTGCAAGAGAAAGAATTCAGGCATTTGAAGGCGTATGTATTGCAAAACGTAGCCGTGGATTAAGTTCAACTTTTACTGTTAGAAAAATTTCTTTTGGTGAAGGTGTTGAAAGAATATTTCCAATTTTCAGTCCATCAGTAGACTCAGTTGTTTTAGTCAGAAGTGGTTCTGTTAGAAGAGCTAAACTTTATTATCTAAGAAATCTTACTGGTAAAAAAGCTAGGATTGTTGAGCGCATTAGAGCGAAACAACCAGATTTAGCTAGTCAGTTTACTTATGAAGAAGAAATAGAATATTTAGAAGAAGAACTGGCTGAAGAAACTACTTCTGAAGAGACTGTAGCAGTAGAAGCGAAAGCTCCTACTGAAGCTCCAGTTCCTGAAGCTCCAGCTCCAGAAGCTCCTGCTGAACCAAGTGCCAAAGAAGAGCCTAAAGATCAGTAATTTTTCTAATGTTAAATAATACTTTAACATTCACATTATTAATATGACTGATAAAAAAACCATCTACGATAAAATATGGGAAAGCCATGTTGTTTCCACTAATGATGATGGAACTACAATACTTTATATTGATAGACACCTTGTTCACGAAGTAACAAGCCCACAGGCATTTGAAGGATTAAGAATAGCAGGACGTAAAGTTAGACGACCTGAATTCACATTGGCTACTGCTGATCATAATGTACCAACTTCAGATAGAGATAAAGGAATTACTGATCCAGATTCAAAATTGCAAGTTGATACTTTAGAGCAAAATGCAAAAGAAAATAACATAACTTATTTACCAATGTCAGATAAGCGTCAGGGCATAGTTCATATTGTCGGCCCAGAGCAAGGCTTTACTCAACCTGGTATGACCATTGTTTGTGGAGATAGTCACACATCAACTCATGGAGCTTTTGGTGCATTAGCATGGGGAATAGGAACTTCAGAAGTTGAACATACGCTTGCTACACAGACTCTAATACAAACAAAAGCCAAAAATATGTGTATTAAAATTACAGGTAAAGCGATTGAAGGAGTAACAGCAAAAGACATAGTTTTAGCCATTATTAGAAAAATAGGCACGGCAGGTGGAACAGGTTACGTAATCGAGTACACCGGTGAAGCAATAAGAAATCTGTCTATGGAAGGTAGAATGACTATTTGCAATATGTCTATTGAAGCAGGAGCTAGAGCAGGTTTAATTAGCCCAGATAAGACTACTTTTGAATACTTAAAAGGAAGACCATTAGCGCCCGCTGGCAAAGAATATGATGATGCAATTAAGTATTGGGAGTCACTAGCAACTGATGATGGTGCTCATTATGACGAAACAGTTGAAATTAATGCAGATGATATTATTCCACAAATTACATGGGGTACAAGCCCTGAAGATGTAGTTTCAATTGATGGCTTCGTTCCAGATCCTAAAAATGAAGAAAATGCAGATAAGAAAAAGTCTATTGAGAGAGCGCTTGACTACATGGGTCTAGAGCCGAACACGCCTGTAAATGAAATAAAAGTAGATAAAGTATTCATAGGCTCTTGTACGAATGGAAGAATAGAGGATTTAAGGGCAGTATCAATAATTGCTAAGGGTCGTAAAGTTGCTGAAAGTGTGCATGCAATGATTGTTCCAGGATCTGGCTTAGTAAAAGAACAAGCGGAAAAAGAAGGTTTGGATAAAATTTTTATTGATGCTGGTTTTGATTGGAGAGATCCAGGATGCTCAATGTGCTTAGCAATGAATGCAGATAAACTTCAACCACAAGAAAGATGTGCCTCAACTTCAAATAGAAATTTTGAAGGAAGACAAGGCAGGGGCGGAAGAACACATTTAATGAGTCCACAAATGGCAGCGGCAGCAGCAATTACAGGAAAGTTAACTGACTTTAGAGATTTGTAATGGAAAAATTTAATAAATTAAGCGGTCATGCAATACCTTTGAGAATAACTAATGTTGATACTGACATGATTATTCCCAAACAGTTTTTAAAAACTATCAAGCGAACAGGACTTGGAGAGTTTTTATTTTTTGAACTAAAATTTGATCAAGATGGAAATAAAATTGACTCCTTTGCTCTAAACCAAGATCAGTACAAAGGCGCCAGCATACTTATAGCAGGTAAGAATTTTGGTTGTGGCTCATCACGTGAACACGCACCGTGGTCTATAGCTGATTACGGAATTAAATGTATTATAGCACCTAGTTATGCTGATATTTTCTATAACAATTGTTTTAAAAATGGCATTTTACCAATCGTTCTGGATGAAGAAACTGTTGGAAGACTTCAAGATACAGCTGAAAATACTTTGAATTTTAAAATTGATTTAGAAAAGCAAAATATAACTTATGTAGAAAACAATGAACAAAAAGAAATTAGTTTTGATATTGATCCAGCAAAAAAGAACTGCTTATTAGAAGGTTTGGACGATATCGGTTTAACCTTAAATAAGGCAGTTTCAATTGGTAACTTTGAAGGTAATCAAGAAAAAGAAACGCCATGGTTATATGGAAATAAATTAACATGAGCAAAATATTCAAATTATTAATTCTGCCAGGTGATGGCATTGGTCCAGAAGTAATGACAGAAGTTACTAAATTAATTTCTGCTGTTGAGAAATCAAGTGGTGCAAAATTTGAAATTACTTATGATGATATTGGTGGTGCAGCTTATGATCGATATGGAACACCATTAGCCGATTCTACACTTGAGGTTGCAAAACAGTCGCATGCGGTTTTATTAGGAGCTGTAGGTGGTGAAAAGTGGGACGATTTAGAATTTTCATTGAAACCAGAACAAGGCTTATTGCGTATAAGAAAAGAACTAGAACTATTTGCAAACCTTAGACCAGCAATGTGCTTCGAGTCGATGGTAGATGCTTCTTCATTAAAACCAGAACTGGTTGCTGGTTTAGACATAATGATTGTAAGGGAATTAACAGGTGGAATTTATTTTGGTAAGCCACGAGGCATAGAGACTCTTGCGGATGGAACTAGACAAGGTGTTAATACACAAACATACAACACTAAAGAAATACATAGAGTTGCTAGAATTGCTTTTGAACTTGCAAGAAAAAGAGACAATAGAGTTGTATCTTGTGAAAAATCTAATGTAATGGAATCAGGAATTTTATGGAGAGAGGAAGTTACAGCAATTCATACTAATGAATACAACGATGTTGAATTAACTCATATGTATGCTGATAACTGTGCAATGCAATTAGTTAGAAATCCAAAACAATTTGATGTTATTGTTACTGATAATTTATTTGGTGATATTTTATCTGATGAAGCTTCAATGTTAACAGGTTCACTTGGAATGTTACCATCGGCCTCACTAGGCGAAGTTGATGAAAATAATTTTAGAAAAGCCTTATACGAACCCGTTCATGGCTCAGCACCAGATATTGCTGGTCAAGGCATTGCTAACCCAATTGCTTGTATTTTGAGTTTTGCAATGTGCTTAAAATATTCATTTGAAATGAATGATGAGGCAGATAAAATTAATGATGCAGTAAATAATGTTTTAACTTCTGGTTATAAAACTAAAGATTTAATTGGGAACAATGAACAGAATCTATCTACTCAACAAATGGGTGATAAAATTATTGAAGCATTTAACAGCATAGGATCATAATGACTTTAAAAATTGGTATTGTTGGTGCAACAGGCAATGTTGGCAGAGAAATGCTTTCTATACTTGCTGAAAAAGGTTTTAAATCTGAAAATATATTTCCAATTGCTTCAAGTAGAAGTGAAGGAATGAAAGTGTCTTTTGGTGAAAGTGAGATAGTTGTTTCTTCTTTAGAAAAATTTAATCCTAAGGAAATTCAAATTGCCTTATTTTCAGCTGGTGGTGAAATATCTAAAGAATGGGCACCTAAGTTTGCTAACGCAGGTTGTATAGTTATTGATAATTCGAGTCATTTTAGAATGGATCCGGATGTTCCACTTATAGTTCCCGAGGTAAATGCTGATGCGTTATCTGGATATAAGAAAAAAAATATAATTGCTAACCCTAATTGCTCTACTGCTCAGTTATTAGTAGCTTTAAAACCGCTACACGACATTAACACTATTAAAAGAGTTATTGTGTCTACATACCAATCTGTTTCAGGTGCGGGTAAAGAAGGTATGGATGAATTATTTAATCAGTCGAGAAAATTTTTTGCTAATGATGTTTTAGATAATGTAAAATTTACAAAACGAATTGCATTTAATGTTATTCCCCACATTGATAAATTTATGGATGATGGGTACACGAAAGAAGAATTAAAGATGCAACAAGAGTGTCATAAGATGCTTGATGCAAATATAAAATTTTCAGCTACCTGTGTGCGAGTACCAGTATTTATTGGTCACTCTGAAGCAGTCACTATTGAATTTGAAAACAAAATGACAGTTGCTGATGCACATGCGGCATTAAAAGCAGCGCCAGGATGCTCAGTGCTTGATGATAGAAAAGATGGTGGATATGTAACACCAATCGAATGTGCTGGAAATGATGATACTTATGTATCAAGAGTTAGAGAAGATACAGCCTTTGAAAATGGACTTTCTATTTGGGTGGTATCTGATAATTTAAGAAAAGGTGCAGCACTAAATGCTGTTCAAATACTAGAGCTATTGAAAGAAAAACATTTAAATTAATGGAAGATATTCTTCACCGACCAAGACGTAGTGTACTTTATGTACCCGGATCAAATGAGAAGGCTCAAAGTAAGATATCTAGCTTAGAAGTTGATGCATTAATTTATGACTTAGAAGATGCAGTAGCACCTGCTGCCAAAGATCATGCTCGATCAATTATCATTGATCTTGTAAACTCGAACCAGCATACACAAAAAGAACAAGTGGTTAGGATTAATTCTGATGATACTGAGTTTGGCAAAAAAGATTATGAGATATTAGAAAAATGTGAACCCGATGCCATTCTTGTTCCAAAAGTTAATCATCCTGATGATATTTTAAAATATGTACCTTACTTACAAAATAAAAAAACTATGATTTGGGCTATGATGGAAACGCCACATGCAATTATTAATGCATATGATATTGCCGCTTGTTCAAAAAAACTAAATTGTTTTGTAATGGGCACTAATGATTTATCTAAAGAATTAGATTTAAATAATGTAATGAGACGAACTGGACTTGAGACAAGCATATTAACTTGTTTAATTGCTGCAAAGGCAAATAAAATTTCTCTTATTGATGGTGTATACAATGCTATTAAAGATGCCGATGGTTTTGAAGAAGAATGTCAATATGGTAGTGGTCTTGGTCTTGATGGCAAAACACTAATTCATCCAGCACAAATCGAACCTTGTAATCGAATTTATTCACCAAGTGACGAAGAAATTGCTGAGGCAGAAAAAATGGTTTTAGCTTATGAAAAAGCAAGAAAAGAAAATCCAGAAGTTGGTGTTATCGTTATTGATGGGAAACAAGTTGAAGAATTGCACGTTAATGGAGCAAAAAAATTATTAGCTTTTAAGAAATTATTAGGAAAATAGATTAATGACAAATAAATCAAAAAATAATATTGGAAATTTTTTTGAAGATTTTTCAATTAATCAGACTATAGAACATTCTACCCCAAGAACAATTACTCACGGTGATAGCTCTCTTTATACTGCCCTTTACGGTACAAGATTTGCCTTACATTCTTCTAATGAATTTGCCAAAGAACTTAAATTAGACCAATCACCAATTGATGATTTTCTCTTGTTTAACATAGCGTTTGGCAAGACTGTGCCAGATATCTCATTAAATGCCTTAGCTAATTTAGGTTATGCAGATTGTAAATTTTTAAAACCTGTATACCCAGGAGATACTATAAAATCTGTATCACATGTTATTGGTTTGAAAGAAAATTCAAATGGTGAAACAGGTGTAGTTTATGTAAATTCAATTAGCACAAATCAAAATAATGAAGTTGTGCTGGATTTTAAACGATGGGTAATGATCAAGAAGAAAGTCAAAGGAATAGATAATACAGAAACTATTCTACCAACTTTACCAACTGAACTATCTAAAGATGAAGTGAAAGATATTGCATTGTCTTATAATTTTGACGTAACTAACTTTAATTTTACAGACTCAGGCTCTTCCTCTAACTTTGAAGATTACAATATTGGCGAAAAAATAGATCATATCGATGGCATTACTGTTGAAGAAGCTGAACACATGTTGGCAACCAAACTTTATCAAAATACTGCCAAGGTTCACTTTAATCATTATTATGAAAAAGATGGTAAGTTTGGAAAACGTATTGTTTATGGTGGACACGTGATTAGTCTTGCTAGATCTTTGTCTTACAATGGTTTAGCTAATGCTTTTAAAATCATTGCTATTAATGGTGGTACACACGCATCTCCATGCTTTGCAGGTAAGACAGTTTTTGCCTGGAGCGAGATTATTGATGTCATGGAAATTAGTGACAGTATTGGTGCAATTAGAATTAAAACTAATGGAATCGGTGATGCTCCAGCATCTGAATTTCAACATCAAAACGAAGATGGTAAATTCAACCAAAATGTCTTGTTAAGTCTAGATTATTGGGCCTTGATTCCGAAGAAAAAGTAATACATAACGTATAAGGATACATGTATAATGTAAATTATACATTAAATCGGATACTTTTATGAATAACCCACTTTCACCACACCTTCAAATTTACCGGTGGCAGATAACTTCTGTTCTATCAATTTTACATAGAATTACAGGTATTGTTTTATCTTTGGGAACTATAATATTATCAGTCTGGCTACTTTGTCTCGGGTTAGGTGAATACTATTTTGATTTTTTTAACTATCTAATTTCTAACTTTATTGGACGAACTATTATGATTGGTTACACGTGGTCAGTCTGTTTTCATACACTGAACGGCATTAGACATTTAGGCTGGGATTATGGTTTTGGTTTGGATTTATCGATTGTCAAAGTGACAGGATGGACGGTAATTGTTGGTTCATTAGTAATGACTATTATAATATGGTTTTTATCAGTTTTATGAGTAATTCCGGCAGAAAAACATGGTTATTTCAAAAATATAGTTCAATAGCGCTAATACCTCTCGTATCCTATTTTTTGGTTAAAATTCTACAATTATCATCAATGACCTATGAGCAAATTGTTTCAGAAACAAGTTCACTTTGGTTCCTTGTTTTGGTGTTGATTTTTGCGGTAATTGGCTTACTTCATATGAGGTTAGGGCTACATGAAGTAATTGAAGATTATGTTCATAGTGACCTAGTAAAGAAACTATCTTTTATTGCTATTAACTTATTTGTTGCAGCTATTTTAGGAGTAGTTTCATTGTCAGTAATATTAATATGTATTAAATAAGAATGTCATACGAAATAGAATACCATGATGATTATGATGTAGTAGTAGTTGGCGCTGGTGGCGCTGGCTTAAGAGCTACAGTGGGTGCTGTAGAAAATGGATACAAGACTGCATGTATCTCAAAAGTATTTCCAACCAGAAGTCATACAGTTGCAGCCCAAGGTGGTATTTCAGCAGCTCTTGGTAATATGGGTGAAGATGACTGGCGTTGGCATATGTATGACACCGTTAAAGGCTCTGACTGGTTAGGAGATCAAGATGCGATTGAGTATTTATGCAAGAATGCTCCTAAAGCAGTTTTAGAGTTAGAAAATTATGGTGTTCCATTTAGTAGAACTGAGGACGGAAAGATTTACCAAAGAGCTTTTGGTGGAATGACCAAAAATTATGGTGAAGGTTCAGCTCAGCGTACATGCGCAGCTGCAGATAGAACTGGTCACGCTATTATTCATACTCTTTACGGTCAGTCTTTGAAGCATGGTTGCGATTATTATATTGAGTATTTTGTTTTAGACCTTCTTATGGTTGATGGTGCATGTTGCGGTGTAGTTGCTTGGTGTCTTGAAGATGGCAAGTTGCATGTGTTTAAATCTAAAAAAACTATTTTAGCAACTGGTGGCTACGGACGTGTTTATTTTTCAGCTACTTCAGCACACACTTGCACTGGAGATGGTAATGCCATGGTTTTAAGAGCAGGCCTACCATTACAAGATATGGAATTTGTTCAATTTCACCCAACTGGTATTTATGGAGTTGGTTGTTTAATTACAGAAGGTGCTAGAGGTGAAGGTGGTTATTTAGTTAATAGTGAGGGTGAGAGATTCATGGAACGCTACGCGCCCTCAGCTAAAGATCTTGCTTCTAGAGATGTTGTTTCAAGATCAATCACTAAAGAAATTATCGCAGGTAGAGGTGTTGGCAATGAAAAAGACCATGTCTATTTACATCTAGACCATTTGGATTCTAAAGTTTTAGAAGAGCGTTTACCTGGTATATCTGAGTCAGCTAAAATTTTTGCTGACGTTGATGTGACCAAGCAACCAATTCCTATCATTCCAACGGTGCATTATAATATGGGTGGTATTCCAACTAATTTCCATGGTGAGGTGATGACATCTATAGATGGTGATGAAGTACCTGTTGAAGGTTTGATGGCAGCTGGTGAAGCAGCATGCGTTAGTGTACATGGAGCTAATCGTCTTGGTTCAAATTCACTTATTGACTTAGTAGTGTTTGGTAAAGCAGCTTCTGATCGCATTAATGATACAGTTAAAAAAGGTGAGCCAAACAAAGATATTCCTCAGAGTGTGATTGATGAAGTAGTTAATCGATTTGATACTACTAGACATTCAAATGGCTCTAACCCTACTGCAGAACTTCGAGGCAAGATGCAAAAAGTAATGCAAAACCATTGCGCAGTATTCAGAGATGAAGAAATTATGTCTGAAGGTAAAAAATTAATTGAAGATATTTGGTTACAATCATCAGATATTAATGTGAAAGATAAATCTTTGATCTGGAACACAGATCTTCTGGAAACATTAGAGTTTCAAAACTTAATTTCACAAGCTGTAGTGACGATGTCTTCTGCTTACAATAGAAAAGAAAGTCGTGGGGCACATGCAAGGGACGATTTTCAAGACCGTGATGATAAAAATTGGATGGTACATACACTTGCTTGGGCACATAATAATAACTGCACGTTAGATTATCGACCAGTACATACTTATACATTATCAAATGAGGTAAAGTATATTGAGCCTAAAGCGAGAGTTTACTAATGGTACAGTTTAATCTTCCAGATAACTCAAAGCTTGTTGAAGGAGAATATTATAAATCTGCAACTGAGTCAGATAATATTAAGAACTTTAGAGTCTATCGCTGGTCACCAGATGATGAAAAAAATCCACGCGTTGATACCTATGAAGTTGATATGGATAATTGTGGACCGATGGTCCTTGACGCTGTAATGAAAATTAAGAGTGATATTGATCCTTCTTTAACATTTAGAAGATCATGTCGTGAAGGTATTTGTGGTTCGTGCGCTATGAACATAGATGGCACTAATACTCTTGCTTGCACAAAACCGATTAAAGATTGTAAAGGTGAGGTAGCTATTTACCCATTACCACATATGCCAGTAATTAAAGACTTGGTAACTAATCTGAAAAATCTTTATAAGCAATTAACCTCAATTAAGCCATGGCTTCATATATCAGAAAAACAAACACAAGACGGTATCGAAAATATTCAGACTAAAAGTGATCGTGCTAAACTTGATGGTTTATACGAGTGTATTCTATGTGCATGTTGTTCCACTTCATGCCCAAGCTATTGGTGGAATAGTGATAAATACTTAGGACCCGCAGTATTACTCCAATCATATCGCTGGCTACAAGATAGTCGAGATGAAGCTAGGAGTGAGAGGTTAAGAGAATTAGATGACACTTTTAAGGTGTATAGATGTCATACCATTATGAATTGTACACAAGCTTGTCCCAAAGGGCTAAATCCAGCTAAAGCAATTGCTGGAATTAAGACTATGATAGCTGAAAATCGAACTTAAAATAATATAAGTCTAATATGTGACTTCATTATTTTTTCTTAAATCAATTTTAGAATATTAGATGAATAATATTTGTGCAAAAATTGAGAAGAAAGTTAGTATAATAAGAACTGAATAAAATTGTAATATCTTCATATATTTCCTAGTTTTTTTATAAGAGCACTAAATTTATTATCGGGGAAGAATTATAGGTTAGTGCTCTTATTGAGATTAATATAACTAATATTACAAATGATTTTTCAATTCACTATGAATTGATTGCCAGTTTGTCAGTTCTATAAATATGAATAGGTGTTTGTTAATTAAAATTTTTTCTGAATTTTAATAATAAAACTTCCCCCATGCCAACTGGGTTCAATATATTGTACTTGATGATTGCTTTCGGCCCAGAATGGAAACTCTTTGCAGATTGGACCACTTCTTCCTGTAATAACTTCAATTTTTTTAATGCGGTTTAAATAAGCCTCACTTATGAATTCTTGGCACTTTTGATAGGCATCTTCTAGAGTATAATCATGTAAGTCTAATTTAAGCATTGTTAAGTCTGTCTTTGTCTTTATAACAAATATAATTTACAATAATTAATATTAATTTTTATATACTATGAAAAAAATCAATCATTTTATTAATGGTGAAGAGTATATCAGTAAGTCAAACAGATTTGGAGATGTATTTAACCCAGCTTTGGGTGAGAAAATAGCTGAAGTTAGTTTCGCCAATGGCAAAGATGTTGAGGCTGCAATTACATCTGCTAAATCTGCATTTAGTTCTTGGTCTAAAACTCCACCACTTACTAGATCTAGAATTATGTTTAAGTTTAAAGAGCTATTAATCCGAGATATGGATATGTTGGCTGCGCAAGTAACTGAAGAGCATGGCAAAGTTTTAAGTGATGCAGTTG
>CAJJAN010000036.1 GCA_905182145.1 uncultured Pelagibacteraceae bacterium | reverse complement strand
AGATGTTCTTTCAACCAACTAATTGTAAATTTCATCGACTAAGCCCCCCAGAAATAGAGGGTATATCTAACGGAATAAAACCAAAATGTTTTAACCATCTAAGGTCGTTGTCGTAAAATGTTCTAAGGTCACTAATTCCATATTTCAGCATTGCCAATCTTTCAATGCCGACACCGAATGCGTAGCCCTGATACTCGTCTGGATCAATATTAACATTTTTTAAAACATTTGGATGAACCATTCCACAGCCTAAAATTTCTAACCAACTATCACCTTCTCCAATAATAATTTGATTTCCATCTTTACGATAACCTATGTCAACTTCAGCAGATGGCTCAGTAAATGGAAAATGGCTTGGTCTAAATCTCATTTTAGGAGTATCGGTTTCAAAAAATTCTTTCAGAAAAGTTTCTAAACATCCCTTAAGATGTCCCATATTACTTGTCTTATCAATTACTAGTCCTTCGACTTGATGAAACATTGGTGTATGCGTTTGATCATTGTCACACCTATATGTTTTACCAGGTGCTATTAATCTGAATGGTGGTTTGCCTTCAAGCATACTTCTTATTTGAACTGGAGATGTATGTGTTCTTAAAACATTTAACATGCCGTCTGTTTCTGAGTTAACATAAAAAGTATCATGCATTTGACGTGCAGGATGGTTTTCAGATGTATTTAAGGCTGTAAAATTATTATAGTCAGTTTCAACTTCTGGTCCTTCAGCAACACAAAAATCTAAATCTGTAAATATTGCAATTACTTCGTCAATTACTTGAGTGATAGGATGGATTCTACCATCAGATATTTTTGAATCTAGTGTAAGGTCTTGTTTTTCTGATGCCAATTGATTTGACATTAGCTCATCTTCAAACTCATCTGATTTTGAATTTATAAAATTGTTAACACTATCCTTAATCTTATTAAGCTCTTCCGCCTTAGCTTTTCTTTCCTCAGGATCCATCTTGCCTAAATCTTTCATAAGCAGAGTGATTTCACCTTTTTTGCCTAGAAATTTTAGTCTCATTTTTTCTAGAGTCTCAGAATCTTTAACTGATTTTTTTTCTAGTTCTATATTTTTGTTAATTGAGTTTAGATTGCTCATAATATGTCAAGAATAACAGATTTGCTCAAAGTCCGTAATAGTAATGTGAAATTTAAGTGAGAATAATTATTATTATTTAGCTGCAGACTGAACTTTTTCAACTAAGTGCTTAAAAGCATTCGGTTCATGCATCGCTAAATCAGCTAACATTTTTCTATCAAGGCTAATTTCTAATTTTTTAAGCCCATTAATGAATAATGAGTAAGATAAACCTAGTTCACGAGCACCAGCATTAATTCTTTGAGTCCAAAGTCTTCTAAAGTCTCTTTTTTTAACTTTGCGGTCACGATAAGCGTACTGCATAGATTTCTCTACAGCTTGCTTAGCAACCTTAAATGTATTTTTTCTACGACCACGAAATCCACTAGCTTGTTTAATAACTTTTTTGTGTTTTGCGTGTGTAGTAACTCCTCTTTTAACTCTAGCCATTTTTTCCTCTTCTAACTATACGGTAGAAATTTTTTAACAATTCTAGCATCTGCATCACAAAGTATTGTTGTACCTCGTAGATTTCGAATTTGTGAATTTGTGCGCTTCATCATGCCATGCTTTTTTCCGGCCTGATAAGACTTAACTTTACCTGATGCGGTAACCTTAAACCTTTTAGCGGCTGCTTTTTTAGTTTTTAATTTTGTCATATTTATCTCGGAACTGAGGGTTATAACGTCTTGTTATAAAAAAAGCAAAATATTTAATTTGGGTGATATCGGCTTAATTAATTGTAAAAATCATTGAATATTGGCGACCTTCAAGTTTTGGCTCTTGCTCAATTTTGCTTACAGACAGCATATCTTCTTTAATACGTCCCATTAATTCTTTCGCCTGGTCATGGTTTTGAAACTCACGTCCTTTAAATCTAATCGTAAATTTAACTTTATCGCCTAGTGTAATAAATTTTTGAGCTGCTTTAACCTTAAAATTATAATCATGAACATCAGTTCCAGGTCGCATTTTAATCTCTTTTAATACAGTCTCTTTTTGCTTTTTCTTAGCTACACTAGCTTTTTTTTGAGCTTCATATTTATATTTTCCAAAATCAAGAATTTTGCATACAGGTGGCTTTACATTGGGTGATATTTCTACAAGATCTAAGCCAGCAGTATCAGCTTTGCTTAAAGCATCAGCTATATCTACAATGCCGATGTTCTCACCTTTTTCATCAATGAGTCTAACTGTATCTGATGTGATTCTTTCGTTAACGCGGACTTTTGGTTCTTTAGGTTTAGAATTATATCTATTATTTTTTTTAAGTGTTGCTATTTTAAGCTCCTATATTTCTCTAGTTAGTCGGCATCATACATTTTTTTTCAAAAAAATCAGTCAAATTATCAAATTTAATTATTTCCTGATCTTTTGATCCAAACTGTCTAATTGATATTGATTTATTTTCTTGCTCTTGTTTCCCAACAATCAACATATAAGGAATTTTTTGCAATGAATTATCTCTTATCTTATAATTAATTTTTTCATTTCTTGTATCAAGATTAACTCTGACACCATTTAATTTAAGTTCATCAAATATTTCTTTAGCATATGGGTCTATTTCAGATGTAATTGGGGCTACAACAGCTTGGACTGGAGCTAGCCACAAGGGCAAGTTTCCAGCATAATGCTCTAATAGAATTCCAGTAAACCTCTCAAGAGAACCAAACAACGCTCTATGTAACATTACAGGATGATGTTTTTGACCATCTTCACCAATAAAAGTTCCCCCAAGTCTCTCTGGCATGTTTAAGTCAACCTGAAGCGTACCACACTGCCAATCTCTTCCAATTGCATCTCTAAGAATAAATTCTAGTTTAGGCCCATAAAAGGCTCCTTCACCAGGATTATAAGTATAATCAAGTCCAGTAGCTTCAACTGCCTTCTTGAGTGCTAATTCAGATTTATCCCAAATTTCATCACTACCAACTCTTTTTTCAGGTCTGTCAGAAAACTTAATTGATATTTTTTCAAAACCAAAATCTTTATAAATGCTTAGTATTAAGTCACATACAATTTTACTTTCTTCAGTCACTTGTTCTTCAGTACAAAAAATATGTGCATCATCTTGAGTAAATGCTCTAACTCTCATTAATCCATGTAATGCACCTGATGGTTCATATCTATGAACTTTACCAAATTCAGACACGCGCAATGGGAGATCTCGATAACTTTTCATGCCCCATTTGTATACCTGGACACACCCCGGACAGTTCATTGGCTTAAGAGCATAAACTCTATCTTCTTTTGCTTCTGTAGTGAACATGTTGTCACCAAATTTTTCTAAGTGACCAGAAAGTTCCCATAAAGATTTATCCATTATGTCAGGAGTATTAATTTCATGATATCCAGCATCGTCTTGTCGCTTTCTCATATAGTTAATAAGATTTTGAAA
>CAJJAN010000035.1 GCA_905182145.1 uncultured Pelagibacteraceae bacterium | reverse complement strand
CCTGCTTTTGCAAGAGCAGCAACCTCCTCACCAAGTTTAGAAAAATCTGATGCTAAAATTGATGGTGAAACTTTAATCTTATTTGTCATGGAGCTATCTTTCTTATATCAAAAGCTTCTGGAGATTAAAACTTTTTATATAATTTAGAGATAAAAAAACCATCAATGCCACCTTCTTCCTGCAAATGTGGTAGTGTGCTCAAATAACCTTTTGGTGAAATAAAAGCTTGGTATTCAGGAAAGTCGTCTTTATTAATTGGCATGCTAGAAATTGAGCTATTATCTTTGAGAAAAGCTTCAATTTGACCTTCACCTTCTTCATATTCTAATGAACAGACGCAATACACCAGAACACCGTTATCATTTAAAAATTCAACTGATCGTTCCAAGAGCATTTTTTGTAATTTGATATTAGATTTTATATCCTGTTGATCTTTTATATGAATTAAATCAGGATTTTTACGAATTGTGCCAGTTGCTGAACAAGGAGCATCTAACAAAATAAGATCATATTTCTTTTCTGGCTGCCATTTTAAAATATCAGCACAAATAATTTCAGGCTTTAATCCAGTGCGTTGAAAATTATCTTTCATAGTATCAATTCTTTTCCTTGATATTTCTACACAAGTTACATGTGCACCCATTGCAACAAGCTGCATAGCTTTACCACCTGGAGCCGAGCATAAATCAAGTACATTTTTATCTCTAACATCTCCTAAAATATTGGCGGGTATAGTCGCACCAGCATCTTGTACCCACCACTTGCCTTCTTTAAAACCTTCAATCTCATTTACTTTTCCTGTTTGGTTCATTCTATAACTACCTGGCAAAGTAACTGGCAGTTGAAGCATATTAGTTTCTGTATCAACATAACTAATGTCCAAAGGAGGTTCTGATAAAGATGCATTTATTATTTTAATAGTTTCAGTTTTGCCATAAGTTTTTGACCAAGAATCCCAAAGCCAACCAGGGATCTTTTCTGAATCATCTAAAGTAGATTTTGTATTATTTTTTATAAATTTTCTGAGTACTGCATTAATCAATTTACTAAAGTGCATTAAACGTTTTTTATTTTTTGCAATTTCTACCCAAGAGTTAATTACAGCATAAGCAGGGCGTTCTAAATCAATAAGCTCAACTAGTGCAATACGAATACAGTTTCTAATCATAATATTGCGGGGCGATATGTTTTTATCAGTAAGTTGATTAATAATGTTATCGATTTCAAAAAGTTTTCTACACAAAGCTGATAAAATAAACTTAGTTTCAGATCTTTTATTTTTTATTTCACTGGCTACTCTATTATTATAAAAATGTTCTATAACTTCATTCAGTGGCGTTTTGCCACACATAAATTCATTAGCTATTTCTAGCGTTACAGTACGTTGATCATTTAATAGAGACATTGAATTGTTGACGGTTGATAAATTAGAATTATATAGACACTTATGAAAAATATAACACTATACATTATTACATTTACACTATTTTTAATTACCTCTGCATTTGCAGAGACCTATGAAGTACAAATGCTGAATAAGCTAGAAAAAGACCGTAATGTCTTTAATCCTAGCATCCTCCATATTAAATCTGGCGATACTGTAAAGTGGATTTCAGTAGATAAAGGACATAATATTGCTTTTACCAAAAAAGGTGTTCCAGAAGGTGTTGAATTATATAAGTCAAAAATAAACACTGATGCCGAATATACTTTTAATACTTCAGGTATTTATGCTTACAATTGTACGCCCCACTATGGATTAGGTATGATTGCATTTGTGGTTGTTGATGACGATCTATCAAACTTTGACCAAGTTGCTAAAATCAAATATCCTGGTAAATCAAAAAAATTAGCTAAAGAATTATTGGAGCAAATTAAAAATGGAAGCTGAAGATAAAAATAAAGATATTAAATTAGAGCAAGCGGAAACAGAAGCTGCTAAGAAAAAAAATCTAAAAAAAGAAATTGGTGGTCAAGATGGCCCTGAGCCAACAAGGTTTGGTGATTGGGAAAAAAAAGGGATTACTTCAGACTTTTAAATTATTTATTCATCCGATTATCAATAAGATCATCTACAACAGTAGGATCGGCCAGAGTGGATGTATCACCTAAATTACTATAATCGTTCTCTGCAATTTTTCTTAAAATTCTTCGCATAATTTTACCAGATCTTGTTTTTGGTAATCCTGGAGCCCACTGGATTAAGTCTGGAGAAGCAATAGGACCAATTTCTTTTCTGACCCAAGCAATTAATTCTTTATATAATTCTTCAGAGCTTGGCTCGTCAGCATTAAGAGTTACATAGGCATAAATACCTTGTCCCTTAATATCATGCGGATAACCAACAACTGCAGCCTCACTAACTTTAGGATGCGCAACTAGAGCTGACTCGACTTCGGCAGTACCCATTCGATGTCCAGATACATTAATTACATCATCAACTCTACCAGTGATCCAGTAATAACCATCCTCATCTCTTCGACATCCATCGCCTGTAAAATATTTACCTTCAAATTGAGAAAAATAAGTAGTTATAAATCTTTCATGATCACCATAAAGAGAACGCATTTGCCCCGGCCATGAGTCTGCTAAACATAATGAGCCTTCGCAGGCACCATCAAGCACCTTACCTTCTGCATCAACAATTTCTGGTTTTATTCCAAAAAATG
>CAJJAN010000034.1 GCA_905182145.1 uncultured Pelagibacteraceae bacterium | reverse complement strand
AGAAACACTTGCAGGTGGATGGTTGCATACTGGTGATGCTGGTCGTATGGATGAAGATGGTTATGTTTATATCGAGGATCGTATTAAAGATATGATTGTATCTGCTGGTGAAAATATTTACTCAATTGAAGTTGAAAGCGCATTAATGGAACATCCAGAAATAACCGATGCTGCAGTAATTGGAATACCAGATGAGAAATTTGGTGAAGCAGTCAAAGCTTTTATTGTTACTAAAGACGGTAAGGAGCTATCTCAAGAGGATGTTATAGAGTTTTGTAAGAGTAAGATTGCAAGCTATAAAACTCCAAAAACTGTTGATTTGATTGAGATTATTCCAAGAAACCCAAGTGGTAAAATACTCAAAAAAGTATTAAGGGAACCTTTTTGGGTAGGTAAAGATCGTCAAGTTGGCTAGTTAGGACTATTTTCGTGATAGATAGAAGTTGAAGGAAATGCAAAACCAGCTTTTTCATTTTCTACAATTTGTTTAATTTCAAAAGCTAAATTCTCTTTTATTTCCAACCACTCACCCCAATTTTTTGTTGCTGCAAAGCAGTAGACTAATAAGTCAATGGAGCTATCAGAAAACTTTTCAATTCTGACAAAGGTAGCTTCTTCTGTACTTTTAACAAAACTATTATTAGAAGTTATATAACCTTCAATTTTGTCGCGTACATTTTTTAATTGCTCATGAGTAGTTCGATATTCTAAACCTATTGTCCAATAGATACGTCTATTGCGCATATTTGAAAAATTAGTGACTGCATTTTCCGCAAAATTAAAATTTGGAACCATTATTGGTGATGAGTCAAATCTTCTTACTAGAGTAGATCTAAAGCCTATTCTTTCTACTGTGCCTTCAACAATATTATCAACTTTAATCCAATCACCATTTTTAAATCTTTTTTCAAGCAATATAAGAATTCCAGAAATTAAATTTTTAAATAAATCTTGTGCTCCAAGAGCAATAGCAACACTTAATAAACCTAGGCCAGCTAAAATAGGACCAACTTTGATACCCCATGTTTCTAATACAGCTGCAGCACCAATGAAAAAAATGAAGAATTTTAAAAGTTTAATTCCCCAGTCAACTAAATCACTTGTAAGTAATTCTTCATACTTATTCATAAAAAATGAGAGAGGATCAATTAATTTATACATAAACCAAAATATTAAAATGGTAATAAGAGATTTATTTAAATTAGCTGCAAACAATTCTAATGACTGATTTAAGTCGATATAAGCAGTACTAATATAAACACCTAAAACTATAGGGATGAAACGAATTGGATCTGAAAAAGCTTCAAGCACTTCATCGTCAATTTTTGTTTTAGATTTTGAAGCAATAGCTTTTAGCCTACTAACCACAATTTTAGAAAATAAAGATCTAAAAAATACAAATAGAAGAAGTATAAAAATACCAAGAGCGATGTTATTGAAATTAATACCAAAAACACCCTCGTTCCAAATAGTAATTACAATATTTAAAAAATTATCCATTGGGAATGACATTAACTTATTTGTTAAAAATTTTGTAGATATTTATATTAACTATAAAAAGCTTAATATCTCATTGCCTACACCATCAATATCTTCAAGTGGCAGCATATGAGTAGTATTTTCTAATGTAACAAATTCTATTTGAGCCATATTTTGCCTCAATTTTTTTTGTGAATTTTCACTACATACAAAACTATTTGGGGTGAGAATGACCTTGGTTGGCACTTTTGATTTCTTTAAATTAAACCAATTTCCACCTGAAGTTAGTTTAAAAGTAGCAGCTTCCCACTTTGGGTCACAATTAAGCTCAAAGAGATTTTCATCAATTTTTTTTATTCCACCATCAATATAATCATTTATGGCCTCCGGTATAATATTTCTAAATAATTTTTTCCCTGAAAAGTATTTGAACGCCTCTTCTTTACTCGTCCAAGTTTTCTTTCTTATTAAGGCGCCTCTTACCATTGGATGAATTTTTTCTATTAAACCAATTGATTGAATTGCCTTAGTCCCCAACCAATATGTTAATGGCAGTAAGACAGGGTCAATTAATATTATTTTTGAAACTAATTCAGGTCGCTTAAGTGCTACTAGTAAACTGGTAGTGCCACCTAATGAGTGACCAATTAAAGTTGAAGGTTCATTATTTTTTTCAAGGATATTTATTAAATCGTCACTGTACCGTCGCCAGGATTTTAATTTTTTTGGTTCAGCTGGGACTGTTGACTTACCATGACCTCTTAAGTCATAGGAAATAATTTTTTGATTAATAGAAATTTTATTTAACAATGCTTTATATGCCAAACCATTAAAACCATTAGCATGTGAAAAATAAATCGCAGGTTGATTTAATTCATGATTTATTCCGTAAGCATGAAAATAGTTTTCTTTATAAGGTATTTGAAACTCAAACATTTAGTGACAAGCAACACCATACTTTTTTAATCGCCAATAGTTATATGGCCAAGGTGTAATAAAGCCTGCGAAAAGCATCATAGGAATAACCCACCAAGTTAGGGTGCCGCTTGCAAATATTAGGTCTGTAAGATTCATAGATATTTCCATGGCGACCATACTTATGAAGCTCATACCAAGTGCAGTTTTTAAAGCGTCAATAAATTTCATCTTTTTTATTAATATAAAGGTCTCTAGTAAGACGCTGGTAATTAGCCCATTAAAAATTGCCAATATCATAACTAAATAAATTGATAATGAGTGATCGATACTTTGAAAATAGAAAATGGTTCCAAAGTCACCAATGCTACAGCCAACTAAACACCATAAAGTATTGTAGGCACTCTCTTTCCAAGTTTTTAAACAAGTCCAATTGATACTATTCATATTTGATAAATTCTTTTCTTCTCTCTTCTATATCAATTAATGCATCTTCTTTCTCAGTCAATGTCATTTTTATCCAATTAGTAATTTCGGATTGTTCTCGAAAACAACCAATGCACACCATCTCATCCATAAAATTTTTATCATATTTACAAATTTTTACACAAGGACTGTAATTTTTTGATATTTTTTTTTTCATTAATTTGAGGTATTTCAATACTTAATATATGGATTCATTTCAATAAGATAGATTTGCTTGATTTTTTCCTATAAATCAATAAAAAACATCTTCTAACTTCAATTTATATATAAAAAATTATGGCTCGAATAACTGTAGAAGATTGCATTGATATTGTTAATAACCAGTATGACTTAGTCATATTAGCTAAGGAGCGCGCAGTGCAACTTGGTCGTGGTGCAGCCCCAGCAGTTGATGCTGAGAATGATAAAAAACCGGTAATTGCTCTAAGAGAAATTGCTGAGAAAAAAATTACTGAAGAAGAGCTAACTAATAGTATTATTGATAAGTTGCGTTTAATTCCAGATTACGTTGAGGAAGAAGTTGAAACTGATGAAACATCAAATGATACGTTTAGACAGATGTACCAAGGAGGCCTTTCAAAGTCTGAAATGGAAAAACCAGCATCTAGAAAATTTACAGCAAGAATTCCAAAACCAGAAGTGAAATTAGATACCGCTGAAGAAGTAGTTGCTGAAGAAGTAGTTGCTGAAGAAGTAGTTGCTGAAGAAGTAGTTGCTGAAGAAGTAGTTGCTGAAGAAGTAGTTGCTGAAGAAGCTGCAACTGAAGAAGTAGTTATGGAAGAAGCTGCAACTGAAGAAGTAG
>CAJJAN010000033.1 GCA_905182145.1 uncultured Pelagibacteraceae bacterium | reverse complement strand
CAACATGATATTTAACTTCTTCACTATAAGATCGATAATCATGCCCTATAACTACAGAAGCGCCAGGCTTAACTCGATTCGAAATATAGGTACCCAAACTAAAACCAAAAATCTCTAACCCTTGCTGATTAACATCTTCTGGAAATAACCAACGCGCATCATACTCTCTAAATCCATATGGAGAAATTACAGTAGGATCTAATTTTTCATCAAAATTAAATTCTAAAGGTGATTGATTTTTGAATTCGTTCATTTTTTTATTGTTATTTTGTAATTATTATATAAATATAGTTTTATTGGTTCGCTGCAAAGTGATTAATAGGGAATATGGTTTAATTCCATAACTGTTCCCGCAACTGTAAGCAAGGAGCTTAAACATAGTATACCACTGATTTATCGGGAAGGTTTGTTTAAGTTATGATCTGTAAGTCAGGAGACCTGCCAATAGAGTACAATCATCCTCATTTGATCGGTGAAATCAATTGGACATAAGCGTTAGCGGTGATTTTTGTTATAAACCGCTACGATTCTTGAGGATAATTCTCATTTTCGTTGCACTAAATCTGGCTTAGGCCAAGGAGCAACTATGTTAAAACGACTTTTAATAACTTTTTTATTTCTATCATTAACTTCAATAGCACACGCTGCAGATACCAAGGAAATTTGGATTACACCAGAAGCATCTGACTATTCAAGATTGGCAACTGGGTTAGCTGGATCAAATATTACAATTATTTCTAGCGAAGAAATAGCTAAGTCTACTGGCAAAGATATTACTGAAATATTAAAATCATATTCAGGCATTCAAGTTAGAAGTTTGTATTCAGGTATTGATGGTATTAATTCAACGATTGATATGCGTGGCTTTGGTGAAGCAGCTAAATCAAATTTTCTAATGCTACTTAACGGAAGAAGGCTAAATGATTTAGACATGGGTGGTATTAATTTTTCAAATATTCCATTGTCATCAATCGATAGAATAGAAATAGTGCGTGGTAATTCAGCTGGAACTATTTATGGCTCTGGCGCTATTGGTGGTGCTATTAATATAGTAACCAAGGATAGCAGTGAGGTTTCAGATATTATAAATTTAAGTTATGGATCATTTAATTCAATGAGTGTTGATTTTACAACCTCAGTTACACTTGATGAAAATACAAGTATGATGGTTACTGGTAAAACAAAAGAAACTGATACTTATAGAGAATCAGGTGATTATGATAGAGATGATATCTTATTTAGACTAAACCATAAGAACAATAATCTTAAATCATATTTAGATATTAGCAGTAGTTCAAAAAACCAGTTACTTTCAGGTACTAGAATAATAGGAGGAGTTTACAACTATCACCTGTGTAATCTTTTATCATCTAGTAGAACTGCTGAAAATATTGGCGGAAGTTATCTTACCAATGCTAATACTTGCAATGCTACTCAAAGAGATGATTACGCAAATGAAGATAATATATCAATTGCTGGTGGATTAAATATTGCTCAGACAAAAACTAGAAGTATTTTGATCGATGTATCAACTAAGTCAAAAGATCAAAAAGCATTTTATGCAGCTAATGGAAATAATTCATCTTCAAATCCAAACAGTGGTGATAGTTATATCGAAACTACATTAGACAATTCACAGTTTTCACTAGCGTTAGACGAATCATTATTTATTGATAATAATCCTGTGATTATTAAGTTTGGTGGTGATTTAAATACCACTGATTATGACTCTGATAGATATAATGTTGAAGGTGGTGCTGTAGGTCAAACTTTTGATGCTAGCCAAGAAAGTCGGGCATTGTTTTTTCAAGTTAGTTTAAATTTACTAGAGCAAGATGCCATAATGTCATTAGGTATTAGAAAAGAAAACACTGACTTTTATGGAGCAGATACACTTAATACAAGTGTATCCGGTTTTCAATATGGAACAAACCATGCAACGTTATCAAGCTCAACCAGCAATACAGCTTTTAATATAGGATTTGAAAAAATATTAGATTCAAATACTAAAATTTTTACTAAATATGCTGAGTCTTTTCGTACACCCAATATAGATGAAAGAATTAAAGCTACTACCACTGGATCATTTGCTTTAAATGACCAAACATCTGATGAAATTGAAATTGGATTAAGATATGAAAACGCTTTATTTAATTTTTCTGGAAGTATTTACTCAATGGATACTGAAAATGAAATTCAATATGATCAATCAAAAAATACAAATTTAGATCCGATTAATAGAGAGGGTGTCAATATTGATTTTAATTATCGTGCAAGTGATATGTTAAGATTTAATGGTGCATACAACTATGTAGATGCAGAATTTACAAGTGGTTCATTATCAATGGGTACTGGGACATATTTATCTTATGGAACAAGGTACTATAACGGCAATGAAACTTATGGATATTTAACAAATACGGCAATTAATTATCTTGGTTCTGATAGTTCAGCTAATCAATCATTTAGTTTAATAGGCAACAAAGTTCCACTAGTTGCTCCTGTTAACTTCAGACTGGGTGCAGAGTTTGATATAGACAGTAAAACTATGGCATTAATTGATCTTCATTATGTCGATGAGAGATATGTTTCAAATGATCAAGAAAATATTGAAACAAAAATTCCTGATTATTACGTAGTAAACACTAAAGTAATTTCGTCAAATGGACCGTTATCTTTTTCTGCTGGAATCAGTAATATATTTAATGAAAAATATTATGATTTTGCTGTATCGAGTACATTTCATGATGATAATCATTTTGGAACACAAGGTGTATATCCTTTAGCAGAGAGAAATGCTTTTATAAGCTTAGGTTATACTTTTTAATAAGTTCCCACCTATACAGACCTAAAGTATTGCACTTTAGGTCTGAATTCGGTATGTTCAAAAAGATATGAGTAATATTGGAATTAAAACATCTACGGTATTAGTATTAATTGCTGTTTTAGCATTTAGTAGATTGATTCCGCACCCACCTAACTTTACACCATTACTGGGCATGGCTGTATTTGCTGGTGCACGATTAGATAATAAGTTATTTGCGATCCTTGCGCCTTTATCAGCAATGTTTTTAAGTGATTTAATTATTGGTCTACACAGTGGAATGAGTATTATTTATTTTGCAATATTAGTTAATGTTCTATTTGGGTTCTATCTAAAAGATCGATCTAGTCCTCTTCGAATTGGCGGCACACTAATTAGTGGTGCCTTAATTTTCTTTTTGATTACTAACTTTGCGGTGTGGTATGGCAGTAGCTTCTATTCTAATGATTTAGCTGGTTTAATTAGCTGTTATATGATGGGCTTACCATTCTTCCAAAATACACTTATTTCTTCAATAATGTATGGTTTTGCAGCATTTTATCTGTTTGAATTCCTTGAAATTCGCTATTTACGTAAGTTTAAAAATCAGTCCTTTTAGCACTTGAAATAGTGGCGTATTGACACTATTTTTCATGAATTATTTAATTTACTGGAGATTCTAATAAGCATGGACACTACTTTTTCAACTGAAGATACTAAATTTCAATTAGAGGTAAGAACCTTTATTGAAGAAAATTACCCAAAATCATTAAGAGAATCCGTAAATACAAAAAGAAAAAATGGTGAAGAGTTAACACGTGATGAACTTACGGCATGGCATAAGGTTTTAGGCGCACATAATGGTTGGTCTGCTCCTGGATGGCCAGCAAAATTTGGTGGTGCTGAATTTACACCAACACAAAAATATATATTTGAACAAGAATGTGCTCGAGCTGAGTGTCAGTATATTATGCCATTTGGAATAAATATGTGCGCGCCAGTAATTTATACTTTTGGCAATGAAGAACAAAAAGCGCAACACTTACCAGGCATACTTAGTGGTGAAACTTTTTGGTGCCAAGGATATTCTGAGCCTGGATCGGGTTCTGATTTAGCTTCATTAAAAACAGCTGCGGTTAAAGAGGGTGATCACTATATTGTTAACGGTCAAAAAACATGGACTACTCTGGCACAACATGCAGATTGGATTTTCTGTTTGGTAAGAACTAATCCTGAAGCTGCTAAACCACAAGAAGGTATCTCGTTTCTATTAATAGATATGAAGACTCCAGGAATATCTATCCGACCTATTTATTTAATGGATGGGACCAATGAAGTTAATGAAGTATGGTTTGATAATGTAAAAGTTCCAGCTGAAAATTTAATTGGTACAGAAAATCAAGGTTGGACTTATGCTAAATTTTTACTTGCACATGAAAGATCTGGAATAGCCGGTGTTGCACGTTCAAAAAAAGCGATTGAAAGAGTTAAACAAATTGCAGCATCTGAAATGTCTTATGGTGAACCATTAATTCAAGATCCAGCATTTATTAGAA
>CAJJAN010000032.1 GCA_905182145.1 uncultured Pelagibacteraceae bacterium | reverse complement strand
TGAAACCCTTGGAGTTTACCTTCACTCATCGCTGGCATTTCTGAGTGAATTATTCCTCGGCCTGTTTTCATCCATTGTACATCACCGGATGCCATTCTTCCTTTTGCTCCAGTGCTATCCTCATGCTCAAACTCACCCTTTAACATATACGTTACTGTTTCGATGCCTCTATGAGGATGCGGAGGAAAGCCTGCAACATAATCTTCAGCATTGTCTGATCCAAATTCATCCAGCATTAAAAAAGGATCATAATAATCAAGCTCTGGAGTTCCTATGGCCCTTTTAAGCTTCACTCCAGCACCATCAGATGCTGGCATTGGTTCAATAATTTTTTTTACTGAGGTTAACTCCATATGAATAATTTAATTAAATAATCTTAGATACTTCGTCAAAATTATACCTTGCACCTCTAGGGTGTCCTTTAGGCTCTATTCCATAACCAAGTGTACATAGAAAATTGCTTTGTATTGATGTATCTTTGAAAAATTCATTATCAACACCTTTATTATCAAACCCACTCATTGATCCTGCGTCTAATCCTAAGGCATTGACTGCTTTTAAAAAATATCCGGCTTGAAGGCTGCTATTTCTAAATGCAGTTGCATGAGCAAGCTCTTCATTGTTTTCAAAAAAAACTTTAGCGTCTACAGCTTTAAAATTTTTTGGCAGATCTTTAAAAAACTTAGCATCCATTCCAATAATTACACAAACCGGTGCTTTTTTAACGTTTACTTTGTTCGCGTCCATTAAATAAGGATCAATTCTATTTTTAGCCTCTTCAGATTTTAGAAATACAAGTCTCAATGGACTACAATTAAATGAAGTAGCACCCCACTTAGTAAGCTCATATAATTCCTTTATAACACTATCTTCAACTATTTTATCCGAATAATTATATGTGGTGACTGTATCAATAAAAATTCTTTTAATATCTTCATTCATTTATTTGTTTCCTCTTAATAAAAAGTAAAAGCCAATAAGAAATAAGAATATTTGCTCACTTGTAAATAATTTAACTGTAATGAACCATTCTTGATGAGCGATGCTAAAAGCAAATATCATTACCACCACCACCATGAGGCCACCAAGTCTAGTAATTAAATTACCTAAAGAATTGTTAAGTAATCCTCCAACAATAATAACAAATCCTGCAAAAACTTCTGATAAAGCAACAAATGTTGCTAGAGCAGGCGAAAAACCAAAATAATTGATTAATCCTTGAGGAGGTAAAGGAAATTTATTGTAACCATGAATTATAAACGCAATACCTAACCCCAATCTTATCACCCATGGGGCTAGAAAATCAAGGCCTCCTAAGATGTTATTAATTTTATTGTCTAAATTTTTCATAATTATTCCTTCCCATATAAAATTTATTATTAAAGTATTTCTTTAATATTTTCTTCAATTGCTTCTGGAGTCTTTTGTGTTCCAAAACCCTTTACATACTCGCCATTCTTATTTATTAAAAATTTTGAAAAATTCCATTGAATCTCTCGACCAGATTGTTCTTCTAAAAATTTAAATAATGGTGATGCGTTCCCACCTTTAACTTCTACTTTATCAAATAATTTAAAGGTTAGTTTGTAGCTAGTATCACAAAATGTTTTGATTTCTTCATTTGTTCCAGATTCTTGTCCACCAAACTGATTACAGGGAAAAGCCAATATTTCAAAACCTTGATCTTTATACTTTTCATATAAGTACTGTAACCCTGTATATTGAGGTGTAAAACCACAAGCACTTGCAACGTTGATTATTAGGAGCGTCTTATCTTTAAAGTCTGATAAGCTCACTTTTTTTAAATCAATATTATTAACCTCAAACTGATAAATATTATTGTCCATACACTTATTATTCTTTTGCTTTTATAATTAAGAAATTTAATTAATAATTAATAATATGATTCTTAATCAAACTTGTCCATGGTGTAATCAATCAGTTCAACCTATTCATGTCCATGGACACTCTCAATGTCCTGTTTGTAAAACTAATATAGATCCCTGTTGTTCAGGTGAACAAGAATGTATTGAAATTCAAAAGACGACTAATCAAGAATAACTGTTTCACCATGACTGACTGTTATAAATAAATCTTCTGGTAACGATTTATATACAATTGCATCTTTAAGAAGTTTAGGTGGCTCCGTTACCGGTTCATCAGTTAAAATAAAACAACCCCAATGCATGCCAATTGCTTTTTTAGCATTTAAATCAATAAATGCTTGTGTTGCTTCTGTAGGATCCATATGTGAAAATTTCATGAACCATCTTGGTTCATAAGCACCAACTGGTATCAAGGCAAAGTCTACCGATCCTAACCTTTTATTAATTTCTTTAAAATCATCCGTATAACCTGTGTCGCCTAAATGAATTAAGCTGTGGTGTTTGTTTTTAAAGTGCCACCCACCCCATAATGATTTATTACGGTCAAATAGGGTTCTGGATGACCAATGTTGCACAGGAGTGAAAGTTATAGTCGTACCTTTGACTACATGCTCTTCCCACCAGTCCAGCTCTACAACATTTTGGATTGATTGGTTAAGAAACCATTTCTTTAAACCCAGAGGTACTAAAAAAATTGCCTCGGGGTTGTCTTTAGCAATTCTTCTTACAGTTTTAATATCTAAATGGTCATAATGATTATGAGAAATAGTCACAACATCAATATTAGGAAGTTGATCAAAATTCATACCAGGTGGTGTGTATCTTTTTGGTCCCGCAAAACTAAATGGTGATGCTCTAAGGGTTAGATGGGGGTCAGTTAAAATATTTAATTCTTGGTTTTGATATAGGAATGTTGCGTGACCAATCCAAGTAACATTTTTTGATTTGTTTGCATGATTAATTAAATCAAAATTTGGACTTACTATCTTAAAATCATAAGGAGCAGGCTTATTTCTACTTTTATCACTTATCCAATTATAAATTTCTTTGTATGACTTGTTGTTAGATATGCCTGTAGTATTTGTAAAAGTTCCATCTTTTAGATGGTGAGATGGTCGACTATTTTCTTGTGCCATAATGTTATTAATAATGAATAATATAAATATAGAGAAAATAACAATTTTGCGCATAAGTAGAAGGTAATTATTCTAAGAAGTTGTAAAATTAGCTAAATTCTTTGCCGTTGCAAGCGATAAGTCTGGACATAATGTCACAAATAATTCAACTGCATGAATTGTACCTTTGGCTTCACTCACATCAGTCTCAACTCCCGCCTCTTTTAATAATCTATAAAAATTATAACCTTCATCTCTTAACGGGTCGCACTCATTGACATGAATATGTGTCTTAGGAAGACCTTGAACATCTTCAATTTTTGCAAAGCCTGGCCAAGCTAGCGGATTTTTATTCTTTAGTTCCTCAATACCATAAGAAACAGGGCCTGAATTGTCTGAAAGGTCTAAAAAAATTCCATTATTTGATATTGATGATGGATTTGATTCTAGTGGCCAAATACCAGCTATATATGGACACAGTGCATAGAGACCCTTTATCATATCTAACTTGCCTTCATTTTTTAAAGACATGCCTGTTGCTAAAGTTAAATTTCCTCCACCACTTTCTCCAGCAACAACTATTCTAGTTTTATCAATTCTTAAAGACTCACTGTTTTCATATAACCATTTAACACCTGATATGCAATCATTCAGTCCAGCTGGAAATGGTGCTACTTCTCGTACGGAAGAGGGCATTGTAGCGTTTCTAAAATCGACCATTGCAACCGCAACATTTTGATGTGCTAATAATCTACCCCAAGCTCTATAATTACCATGAAAACAAGATAAGACTTCCATACCGCCCCCATGAATATAATAAACACACGGAAGAATTTCATCATTATCAGGTCTAATATATTGAATATTTATGATGTTGTTATCTGGTAACGACTTTATTTCTTTTGTTTCTATCCTTAATCCCTCTAAGGGCGCTAATTTTTTATCATCATAAACTTCAGAAAAGTTTTCTATTATTTTATACTCTCTCTTCATGTGACTAGAGCTATAATATTTCATCATCTCTTCTCGACTCTTAAATGATGGTCTTACAGGAATATCAAACCAGAAATTTTTTTTAATGCGTGGATCAACCCGAGGATCATTCATTAATTTTGCATTATTAGCAGACTTAGTTCGGTAAAAAAACCTAACTATCTTTATCAGCAATCTAATAACAAAAACTCTTAACATTGAATAATCGTAAACTTTATATCTATTATTAACAATAACTATTGCATAGTATTCAATTTGTAATACTTATTACCTACAATCCAAATTCGATATGTTAGTAAAAGTAACTGAAGTTGAGCATTATACTGAGAGATTATTTCGTTTCAGAACTGAACGCCCTGCTACTTTTAGGTTTTCTGCTGGAGAGTTTACAATGGTCGGAATTGAAAATGC
>CAJJAN010000031.1 GCA_905182145.1 uncultured Pelagibacteraceae bacterium | reverse complement strand
ATAGTCGAATTGAAAATACAATTAATACGATAGTTAAAAATATAGATGTTGGTAATATTTATGTTAATAGAGATATGGTCGGAGCAGTAGTTGGGACTCAACCATTTGGCGGTCATGGTAAATCAGGGACAGGACCAAAAGCTGGAGGTCCAAGATATTTGCAAAATTTATGTAATGAATACTCTCTTTCAAATAATACTGCTTCAATGGGTGGAAACATTTCTCTTATGACAAGTATGAGCGAATAGTGATTATCTAGCTATCTAAGTTTCTAGGTCTACCAGAGTAAAAGTGAATTATATTTATAATTAGTATTTAAAAATCAATCATTCTGATAAACAGGTTCTCACTAGTGAATGAAATTCTGGTGAAATATAATCTCTAGCAACCCATTCTTCGTAGTTTTTTAGGTAGCTTGTAATACCCATATTGCTTAAAAAATCAAATGGTCCCTTAGATAGATTGGTACCAACAATCCAAGCTTTATTTATTTCATCTTTATGAACAATCTTTCTACTATGTAAAACAACAGCAGCTTCTATTATACTAACACAAAGATCTTTTTGAATTTCTGCAAAATTATCTTTTTTATAATTAATATCAATGTCCTTATAATTATAAAAACCTCTAAAAGTTTTTAATCCTAAATAGTTTTTATCAGTATATTGTAATAAAAAATCTACTATTTTATCCTTATGCATTAAATGGGATGAGTCTGAATCTTTTTCTTGCCAGGCTTGCCTTACGACATCTAAACCAAACATATCCATCATTCCAAACGGACCAAACTGACTACTATTTAAATCTTTCCAGGCAGCATCAATATCTTGTATTGTATGCTTATTCTCTATTACCATTAAAAGGCTTTGGGTTAATAGTCCACTAAGCATAAAATTGAGGACATATCCCTGATGTTCTTTGTTTAGAATTAAAGGATAGCTATCTACACTTTTAATATAATCAACTAGAGAATTAATAGTTTGATCTGACGTATAAGTACCTCTAACTACATCCATCAATTTTGACCCTAAGTATGAATGCAAAGCTGCAAATTTCGTATCAGGATGCAGGCCTTCACTTATTTTTTTTATAGATAGACTAGAGGTATTGGTTGTTAAAATAATATTTTTATTAACTATGGATTCTATTTCATTAAATAATTTTATTTTTAAGTTTAAATTTTCAGGGATAGATTCGCTAACAAGGTCAGCTTTTTCTAAAGCGTCATTTATATTATTACAATTCTTTATTCTGGAAATAGCAGAACTTATATCCTTACCTTCAAAGAAATTTGACTGATTTAAATATTGAGCAAGTAATGTTTGATTATTAATTCTTTCATTCAATACATCTTCTGATTGGTCAAAAATTTTACATTCATATCCAGCAACTGAAGCAACTAAAGAGTTAAAGCAACCCATAGTACCAGCTCCAATAAAACATATATTCTTTATATTACTTGAAGACATAACTACTTAAGAACTAATGAAGGTTTATCTGGCACAAATAGATTAGTTGCACCTTTAATAAAGTAAGAATCTTTATATTCAAGAATAGGTAGATCTTGTAGCTTGTTAATAATATGTGCTTGAGTGGGGTTTTTTTCCCAACTAGACGGATACCAATTTAAAGATCCTTTACCTATATGTATTTCTTTAAAAAAATTTTGTGAAGTATGAAGAATTGACTCATTTAGTACTGGTGGTTTCATAATATCTACATTTGATAGATATCTAATTCCAAAAGATCTTAAATTTCTCTCACTTTCACTAATTACTGCAACCATTTTATCATCTAGCTGAGTCATATTGGATATTGATATATCTAATATAGTATTGTCATAATGGGACATGCTAGTGCTAATTGTTTCATCAGATATTTGGTGATCTTTTATATCAGCATAAATCTTAGGGATTCCTTGAAGTTCTCTTCCAGTTAATATTGGGTCAGTAAGGTTTTCCCACATAACTAGATTTAATGTTCCTTCTTCTTTATCAACTTTGCCTTCAAATTTAACTTTTATACTAATGGAAACAAGATTGTAGCTTCGCCCCGCTAACCAATCGATATCCTTATTGCAAGCGTAGGTAATGGTTACAATTGGGTCATTTAAAAGTGCAAATTTTTCAGGAATTATAGATTTAAGAATTTTTTCGTCAGTTACATAAGGAATAACAATCATGGTAACATCTTTATACCACCCACTTATTTTATCATTTTCTGGTCTTGATCCAAAAAAGTATGGCATCATATCATTTCCGTTTTGTGGTGTTTTAAAATGAGTCATTATTTAATTACTAAGTTTCTAGGTTTTCCTAAATAGAATTCATTAATATTAAGTATTAATTGATCCATAGAAGCTTGAAGAGCTTCTTCTGATGCCCATGCTGTATGAGGTGTCCAAACAAAATTACTATGTTTAATGATTTGATAATAGGGGTGATTTTTTTTAGGTGGTTCAGCTGTGGTCACATCAATACCTGCGCCAGCTATAGTTTTCTTTTTAATAGCATTAACTAAAGCTAATTCATTTATAATACCGCCACGAGCTGTATTAATAATCACCGCACTCTTTTTCATAATAGTAAGTTCTTTTGAAGCAATCAGGTCTTTCGTATTTTTATTTAGAGGACAGTGTAAAGTAATAATATCTTGCTTCTTTAGAAATTTATGTAGCTGTGGTTTTTTTAAATTTTGAGCAGAGATAAATTCAACTTTCATACTAAAAGCTCTTGCAAGTTTTGCTACCTGTTTGCCAATTGAGCCCTTACCAATGATACCAATTTTTTTATTGTATAGATTGAATACTCTACGGTTAACCATTGTAAAAATTTTTTGTTTTTGCCATAAACCTGATCCAATATCTTCTTCTAAGCCTTTTATTTGCCGCATTATTATTAGCATTAGCGCGAATGCATGCTCAGCTACTGTGGTGGAGGCATAATCTCTTAAGTTACATACTTTGATATTATTTTTATAACAATATTCGAGATCTATTATGTTAGTGCCGGTCGCAGTTAAGGCAATCAGCTC
>CAJJAN010000030.1 GCA_905182145.1 uncultured Pelagibacteraceae bacterium | reverse complement strand
TGACTTTTTAGAAAAAAGTGAAATGGTAGCAGCAAGTGGTGGATTATTATTGGTTGGTGGAATCGGATTAACTTTGGGCCCAATTATAGCTGGATTATTTATGAATATTCTTGGTGCTAATGGTTTTTGGATATATCTATTTATAGTTCACACATCTATAGGTATTTATGCATTATTTAGAATTTCAATTAGGGACTCTGTGCCTCTAGAAGAGCAAGGTAGCTCAGTATTTGTAACAAGTAGAGCTTCACCTGTGGTAATGGATCTTTACCCTGACGCTGAAGAATTAAAAAGTGATAACTAAATTTTTACTTTAGCTCGCTTTAATTCAGATAATTTTTTTTTATTAGGAACTATTTTGCTCTTAAATTTTTCTGTTCTTAGTTCTCTTGCAACTGGATTAGTTTGTTTTTTTGACTTTTTCTTTGGCATTCAGCTAGCTAGAGTAAAACACTACCTCCATCAACCATTAATGTTTGTCCTGTAACAAATTTACTTTGATCACTTGCCAGATAAAGTATAGTTCCATAAATATCATCTACTTCTAATGTTTTTTGTAGTATTTGACCTTTTGCAATAACATCAAAAGCTCTTTCAGCTTTTTCACCAAGAAATTCTTCAGCGGAATCAGTTTTAACCATAGATGGTGCAACAGAATTAACTCTAATTCCATCCTTTCCAACTTCTCTAGCAATTACCCTTGTAAGACCAAGGACCGCAGCTTTAGAGGCAGCATAATCAGCGGCATAAGGCATGCCATATATAGCTGCTAAAGATGCTATGTTGATTATTGATCCACTTTTTTGTTCTCTCATTGTTGGCACAACCGCCCTGCAACAATTCCATACACCTTTAACATTAACGTTCATTGCTCTATCCCACTGATCACTATCAATATCTTCAAATCTACCGCTCTTTAAAGTTCCATATAAAGCAGCGTTATTAATTAAAACATCTATTTTATTAAATTTTTCTAATGTTTTGATGGCTAATTCCTTACAACTACTAAAGTCTGTGACATCTAACTCTAGAGATAAACAGTCGCTACCGTTTTCTTGAATTATTTTTTTTGTTTCTTCACAAGAATTTATATCTGCAGCTACTACGGATGCACCAGCTTTTGCTAATTCTAATGCATATTTTTGTCCCAAGCCTCTTGCTGCCCCTGTAACTATAACAGTTTTATTTTTCATATTTTTTCCTAAATGTAATTATTAATTATTTCTTCAATTTCTTCCACTGATAAATCATATAATAGTTTTTTTGATAAAGCATAATTAAAACCAGCTCTAGCTAAAATACCAAATTCCCTATTCTTTAATTTATCATCTAATTCTTTTCTTCTAAATGGTCCTATAAATCTTTTTTTAACTAATTTTGAAGCGGCAAAAAGTTCAACATCAAATTCTTCAGATTTTATATTTTCAATACAAATTTCAATAGTATCATCGTTGATACCTAATTGTTTCAATCTAAATTTAATCTTAGATAGTGACCAACCTTTATTGATAAAAGTTTTAGCCTTGCTTTCAGAAAATACACCATCATTTAAAATATTCTGCTTTTCTAAATTAATTATAATTTGATTTATAATAATCTCACTATCTTGATTTAAATCAGTATCTCTTACTTTCCTTCTTAAGTAATCTCTTAGATTTTTTGAGCTTGAAGCATATCTTTCTAAGTACCAGAATGCTTTTGATTCAATCTTTTTGTAGTTTTCACTTACCATTGCCAACTATCTTTATTACTTCTACAGCTGCTAATTCGGATGGGTTTGATAAAGTACTTAATTTGCCTATAGCACTTTTAGAAGCAGCAAGAATACTTTCCTTATAATTATTATCATTAACAATTTTACTAAAGACACTGCCAATATTTTTTACAGTACACCTGGATTGAATTAGTTCAGGTATATTTTCTTTGTCATTAATAATGTTTATTAAATTTGCAAATTTTGCTTTAGCTAATGATTTAATGATAGCATAGCTTAAATAATTAAACTTATATGCAACAAGATAAGCAATATTAAAATATGAAAGTTCTAATGCCACAGTTCCTGATGTCGCTATTGCATAATCAGCCACAACAAATGCTTCATACTTTGCATCCTCACTATCTAAAATAGTAATCTCATAACTAATACTTTTTTCTTTAATAATATTTTTTATATATTCCGATAATTCTTTTTTTATTGGCAACACAATAGAAAATTTTTGGTAAATATTAAAAGTTTCGATAGCATCTAAATAAATATTCAAAAGTTTATCTATTTCAGATTTGCGGCTGCCTGGTAATACTAATAAAACTGGCTTACTATTCCTCTGCAAATGCTTACTATTAAATTCACTATATGATATATTTGGCTTTAGTTTGCTAGTAATAGGATGGCCAACAAAAGTAGTGGAAATTTTTTGTTCTTCAAATATTTCTTTTTCAAATGGAAGGATAGTTAAGAGCTTATCTACTGCTGCTTTTACAGTGAGAACTCTTTTAGGTCTCCAACCCCATACAGAAGGGGCTACATAGTGTAAGATTTTTATTTTTGGATTATTAGATTTTATTTTTTTTGCAACCCTAAGTGTAAAATCAGGACTATCAATTGTAATGACAATATCAGGTTTTAATTCCAGTACTGCTTGTGTGACATTGTTAATAATTCTTCTGATTTTTAGTATTTTAGGAATCACTTCAACTATTCCCATAACACTAATTTCATTTATATGATGATAATTTTGAATGCCTCTTTTTAATAAAAGTGAACCCCCAATTCCATATAGCTCAAATTCACCAATAGAGGTTTTTTTTAATGCATCAACTAGTGATGCTCCTAATACATCTCCTGATTCCTCGCCTGTTATGATTACTATCTTCATTTACTACTCTATTAAATAATGTATACTTTCATTTCTAACTATAACAAACAATTATGACTAAAACTGTTACTTTTTGCTTTGATTTTGGAAGTCCTTACTCTTATCTGGCATATAAAAATTTAAAATCAATTACTGAAACTGGGGCAATTGTTGATCTAAAGCCAGTGCTTGTTGGTGGTATATTTAAATCAACAGATAATAGACCTCCATTAGCAATCCCAAAAAAGTTTACCTATTTAGCTAAAGATATGGCTCGATGGTCAAACAGTCTAGGTGTTGAAATAAAAATGAATCCTTACTTTCCAATAATAACAGTTCCACATATGCGAGGTGCGGTCTTAGCTAAAAAATTAAACCTCTTAGAAGTTTATGCAGATAAAATGTTTGATGCTATTTGGGTTAAAGCTCTTAATCTTAATGATCAGATGATCATGTCTGAAGTTGCAATTGAGTCTGGCATTGATGGCAATGATTTTGCCGAGGGCATTATGAGTGAAGAAATTAAAAATGGTCTAAAAATAAATACTCAATATGCATTGGACAATGGTGCTTTTGGGGTGCCTACTTTTTACTTTAACAATGAAATGTATTGGGGAATTGATAGCATGAAATTTCTTATTGATGATCTAAACAAGTAATCACTGCTTATCTTCATCAAAATTTCTAGCTACTATTGCTCCTATTCCAGGTAAGAATCTACTTAATAAAGAAGCTACCATTAATATTGAAAATTTTGGTATAACTAAAACTTCTCGTTTATTTTTTCTAATTGCATTAATAATTATTAATGCTGCTTTTTCAACTTTCATCCCCTTGGAATCATGGCCACGATCATTTTTACCATATGAAGCACCATCTTCTACCAAGGCTTTAATACCAACTTCTGTATTTACATATCCTGGGGCAACAATATTAACCTTTATATTATATTGGTGCACCTCGGCTCTTAATGCATCAACAAAGCCATGTAGCGCATGCTTGGCACTTGCATAAACTGATCTTTTCTTGGATGAAAACTTGCCCATCAGACTTGTGTTTGTAACAATTTGACCTGATTTCTTTTTTATCATATCTGGTAAGACTGATTTAGTTAAACTTACTACAGAAAAATAGTCTAAGTTCATTACTCTTTTATAAACCTCAAGATCAGTTTCATTTACAGATGACCATGCGGAAATTCCTGCATTGTTAATTAAGATATCAATACCATTTACTTCCTTAGTAACTGATCTGTATAATTCCTCTATATTTTCCAGATTTTCTAAATCATATGGAAATAAATGTACCTCTGCATTACCACATAATTGCTTAACTTTTTCTAATTCATTTTCCCTTCTAGCTGTTAATACCAGGATTGCACCTAATTTAGAGAGCTGAATTGCTAATTCTTTTCCAATACCTGAAGATGCACCTGTGACCCAAACTACTTTTTTATCAAAATAACTCATATTCTTTATACTTTATTGAATAGTTCCATGATTCAACTTATTTTCAGAAAATTTAATCATTCTCGTTATGAGGAAATTTATCAGAAGATAAATTGATCCAGCTACTATAAATATTTCTACTGGTGCATAAGTTTTAGAAATTATTGTTCTAGCTATACCGGTTATTTCCATCAATGTTACTATACTTATTAATGATGTAGCTTTGACCATTAAAATAAGTTCATTTCCATAAGCTGGCAATGCTTGCCGAATAGTTATAGGTAAAATTATTTTTCTTAATCTTTGCATTTTGCTCATTCCCATTGAACTTGCAGCTTCAATAAGTCCTGGTGCAACAGACTGCATGCCACCTCTAATAATTTCTGCAGAATAAGCAGCTGTACTTAGTGTTAAAGTTAGTATGCCACAAAAAAGAGGGTCCTCTAAAAAAAACCATAAAAAACTTTCACGTATAAAAGTAAACTGTGCAAGTCCATAATAGATAAAAAATAACTGCAGTAGCAATGGAGTGCCTCTAATTACATAAATAAAGTAATAAGCAGGGTTACTTAAGAGTTTATTTTCAGAAACTCGCATTAATGCAATAATTATTGCAAAAAATAAGCCAAAAATAGTTGATAAAAAAACTACTTCTAAAGTCAAAGGAATGCCTTGAATAATTTTAAAGAAAGATTCATACATTAGATCAAATCTCATTATGCATCCTCTCTTACAAAACCTTTAGAAAATTTTGTTTCTGCTCTATTAAAAAATTGATAGGAGATAGATGTAATAAATAAATATAAAATGATTGCAACTGTGTAGAATAAAAATGGTTCATGAGTAGAGCCGGCTGCAATTTTTGATTGACGCATAATTTCAACTAAGCCTGTAACACTAATTAAAGCTGTGTCTTTTAAGGTTACTTGCCAGACATTGCCAATGCCCGGAAGCGCTAATCGTGCAACTTGGGGGAATATGATAGTAAATGATAGTGCATACTTTTTCATTCCCAGAGTTCGTGCAGCTTCAAATTGACCTTTTGGCACAGCTAAAATAGCTCCTCTTATTACTTCAGTAGAATAAGCCCCAGAAATAGCGCCAACAGCAATTGTCCCAATTGTAAAAGGACTGAGTTCAATATACCCCATATGACCAAATATTTTAGCCACATACATTACCGCACCACTGCCTCCAAAAAATAAAAGATATATAACTAAAAGTTCAGGAACACCTCTTACAACAGTTGTATAAAATTCTGCTATAGTTTTTAGTATATATGAATTTGATAATTTAAAGCTTGCAAAAATTGTTCCAATTAATAAACCAAAAGCAAGCGAAGAAGTGCTTACCAGTATAGTCATAACCATACTTAAAAGCAGTTCATCACCCCAGCCCGTGTCACCAAAAGTTAAAAGCTCCATCATGTTTTTGATAATAGGTTAAAAAAAAACGGCTGCAATATAATACAGCCGCTTTTTGTTTTTTTTGTTAAAGATTAACTATTACGGAGCTAAATCTTTTCCAAAGTATTGTGTAGAAATTCTACCGATAGTTCCATCAGCTGCAGCTTCAGCAATTGCTTTATCAAACATTGCTTTTAAATCAGCATCGCCTTGTCTAATACCGGCACCAACACCTTCACCCAGTAGACCACCAAATATATTTGGTCCAAAGAATGTAACGTTAGCTCCAGATGGAGTACCCATGTACGCTTCAATAGTTCCACTGTCACTTAAAGCAGCATCAATTCTTCCAGCTGATAAATCTAAATTCATTTCATCCTGAGTAGGATAAATCTTTAGATCTACATCTAAGTAAGCATTAGCAAAATCTTCATGAATAGTAGCTGCTGTAACACCAAGTCTTAGACCTTTAAGAGCTGCATTTAAAGTACCAATAGTACCTTTTGAAGCCGCACTATCGTCATCTAAATTTAGGTTTTTAGCTGTAGACAAAGTTGCTAACGGCGACCCTTTTAGAGTAGACATTTTAGCAGGCTCAGTCATGTAAGCTGAAGAAAAACTAATTGTTTTCATTCTTTCTTCAGTAATTGACATTCCTGCCATGATTACATCATACTTACCTTGAACTAGAGCGGGAATAATCCCATCCCAGTCTTGTTGTATAAATTCACAATCAGCATTCATTCTAGCGCATAAATCTCTTGCAAGATCCAATTCAGCACCCACTAGTTCTCCAGCTGCATTTGTATAGTTCCAAGGCTCATAAGCCCCTTCTGTACCAACTTTTATTTTCGACCAGTCTCCTGCTAATGCAAAAGTAGACAAAGATAATGTTATTAGTAATGTTGTAAAAACTTTTATTATTCTCACGTTAGACCTCCATATTATATAATGAAGACAGCCTATCTTTAAAAATACGTTGTGAGCAAGGGTAAATTTAAATAATTCTTAATAAAATCAGTCTTTTTTAATTCTTGACCATAAATAAATGATGATGGCAATTGAAATCAAGCCAACAACACCGGCGTCACCAAGTTCTTTAACTAAATTGACCAAATTATCTATTATATTTTGACCAAGAAATGGTGATGAAGGACCAAATAACAGCTCTAGAATTATTGCTAATACAATAAGCAAAAGTCCAAAATCAATAATTTCTCGTAAAATATTTTTAATTTTTGATAGCATACATGGATTATATCATTAAATAGCTCTAACCCCTAAGTAATATACTTAGGGGTTAAAAATAGATATTAGTCTTTAAATAAATAAAGAATTACACCTAAAGCAACAAGACCAACAATACCTTGGCTACCCAAGCTATTAATCAGACCTATAATATTGCCTGCAATATCACCAAGCCATGGAATTCTTCCAGTAGGACTTAAAAGTGATGCAACTATTCCAAGACCTAGTAAAGCTATTCCTAGCGAAGTAAGGCTTGCAACCATTCTTTTTGCATTATCTAACATTTTGTTATTCCTTCCGTTATTGTGACTAATCACATTACACAACATTTAGTGTTGTGATGAGAATAACCTCCATAGATATAGATGCCAAGAACCTAATAGTTTTTAAGTAATTGATATTATTCATTAAATCTATATTAAAGAATTATTGTGACATTATTACCACATAATTTTTACTCATAAAATTTAATAGTAAATAGAGTCGATTCGTTATTTTTAATCAATTTAGATTATTTTTCCTTAGACACAACATTTCAAAAAACTGATCTGTTAGATCCTGAATACTATTTTCAGTATCAGATACTCCAAAAATATGCAGATCTGGCCTTATAATAGCATATCCAGTTTTGATAATTTCTTCAAAATCACTATTTGTATAAATGTAATTTAGAGTATCTATAAGTTTAACATTTAAATCTTTTAGAGATTTTATTGATTTAAGGCTTAATTGGCTTTCTGAATTTCCTTCTCCAATGATAGCAATTTGACCGTTCAAGAGGTTATCCAAACTAACTTCATTTCCATTACTGTCTTTTAAATTGATGTTTGGAATTAATCGGCCAGTGAACTTGTGGTTTAAAGAATTTAAATATATTCCAGGGTTAATGTCTGAAGATGGATTGGCTTTTTTACCTCCATACGCCTGATCTCTAGCTTCAGGGGCAACAGCATCAGCAAGAGGTATTTTTTTCTTATATGCTAGTGCCAATGAATCGATAAGTTTGCCTAGCGCAATTGATGATTTTATAGTTTCCTCAACATGAACCTCCCTTTCAATTTGATAAGACTCTAACATATTAGGTTCAACAAGATGATTAGCCACTAAGTTTAGTTTCCAAGCGATATTAATTGCATCTCGGATTCCTGAATTTATACCCTGACCTGCATAAGGTGGTACTTGATGTGCCGCATCTCCAAGTAAAAAAATATTTCCAACTCTCCATTGATTGGCTTTGGTTCCTCTAAATTTATAAATTTCGCTGCGTAGAATTTTGTATTGTAAAGGCTCTAGCCATTTTAATAAAAGAGACTGAACAGAGCTTTCCTTTTTCATTTGATTTAAATCTTCACCAGCCAAAAGTTGGAACTCAAATCTATGCCTTCCACCTGGAGAATGCATAAATATAGTTGGTCTATCTGGATCACATATTTGTCTAGCAACTTTATCTAAAATAATACCTTTATTTAAAACAACGTCTATAACAAGCCAGTCTTTATTGTATTGAAGATCAAGTTGATCAATTTTTAATTTGGATCTAATTAAGCTTTCTGATCCATCGCACGCTAACAGAAAACTACTTTTTATAATTTTATTATTTTTCTTATCTGCACTGCTTGTAGTCAAAGTAATTTGATTACCTTTATCTTCAAAATCTATTAATTCATTGTCATAAAAAATTTCTATATTTTCTGAAGAAGCTATATTTTTTGATAATACATGTTCTAGGTCAGGCTGATAAAACGTAGTAACAGCAGGAAAACCATTTAATGTTTTCTTGACAGGATTGCTTTGAATAGTTTTTCCATTTGGAAAAGTAAACTCAATAAAATCTGGAACACTTGTCTTATTCTTAAATTCGGCAAGCTTATCAAATTTATTAATAAACCTCATAATTTTATCATCAAGTACATTAGCACCCGGACAAACTCTGTTACCAGATGACTTCTCTATTATTGCAATTTTTAAATTATATTGATTGAGTAGATTAGATACAAATTGACCGACAGGTCCAAAACCTACTATGACTACATCAAAACTAGATAGACTGTTTTTCAATATACGTTCCTTTAATTTCCTTGACTCTTACTTTCAATCTATATTCAATTCAAGGCTAATATTAATGATAGAATATAAGAGTTTATGGCTAAAATAGTTAATTCTTGGAATGAATGGGATCCATTAAAACATGTAATTGTTGGTAGAGCAGATAATTGCTGTATTCCTCCAGCTGAACCTGCAACTGATGCAAAGATACCCGAAGATAGTGACATGAAAGGATTGGATGGCCCAAGATCTGAAGAGTCGATTATTAAAGCAAACATACAGCTAGATAATTTATCAAAAATTCTTGAGTTAAGAGGTATTAAGGTTGATAGACCTACACCGTTAGACTTTAACCAAAAAATATCAACTCCTGATTGGGATAATGGAACAATGTTTGGTTGCATGCCTCCAAGAGATGTCATTCTTACTCTTGGTAACGAAATGCTTGAGGCAACAATGTCCTACAGATCAAGATGGTTTGAATATTTATGTTACAGACCGTTACTTGAGCAATATTTTGATAATGATCCTGAAATGAAATTTGAGTCAGCTCCCAAACCAAGACTTACTGATGAATCTTACAGGGAAAACTATTTAAGTGAAGATATAACTATAGACGAAAGACTGAGGATGGTAGCTGATAAAAAATTTATCACTACAGAAAAAGAAGTTCTATTTGATGCTGCGGATATTTTGAGAATGGGAAAAGATCTTTTTGTTCAGCATGGTTTTACAACTAACTTGAAAGGAAGTGATTGGCTTAGAAGGCACTTTCCAGATCATAGAATTCATACTTTAAATTTTCCAGGTGATCCATACCCTATCCATATAGATGCAACCTTTACACCACTAAGACCAGGTTTAATTATAAATAATCCGACAAGACAATTGCCCGATACTCAAAGAGAAATATTTAAGAAAAATGATTGGGAAATAATAGATGCTGCTCAACCAGCACATAATCAACCACCACCATTATGTTACTCTAGTATTTGGTTGAGTATGAATGTCTTGGTTATTGATCCAAAGACTGTATGTGTTGAGGAAACAGAAGTGTATCAGTGTGAGCAAATAGATAAATTAGGTTTTGAAGTTATTCCAGTTCCATTTAGAGATGCCTATCCATTTGGTGGAGCGCTTCATTGCGCTACTACTGATGTATATAGAGAAGGAAATTGTGAAGATTATTTCCCTAATCAATAAAACCTTCTTTTGCTAAGATTATATCTCTGTTGATATAGCAGTTCATAATCAAACCAAAGCTAATCATAGTTGCCAACATTGAGCTGCCACCATAAGAAATTAAAGGCAATGGTACGCCAACTACGGGTAATAAACCCATAACCATACCCACATTGATAAAGACATGGCTAAAAAATAAAAAAATTAAACCACATGAGACATATTTACCAAAGCTGCTCCTCGATTTAATAGCAAGCTGGAAAGACACTAAAATAATAGTTAAATAAATAATTAATAATAAAAACGCCCCTAAGAAACCAAACTCTTCACCGTACATTGTAAAAATAAAATCCGTATGCATTTCAGGTAAAAAATTTAAATGGCTTTGAGTTCCCTCAAGGTAACCTTTTCCAGAAATTCCTCCAGAGCCTAAGGCAATTTTTGACTGCAATATGTGATACCCATGCCCCAACGGGTCTCTTTCAGGATTAAAAAAAGTAAAAACTCTTTCTTTTTGATAATCACGTAAATATTGCCAGCCAATTGGTATTGAGGCACATGCCAATAAAAAAGCTGTTATGAAGTATTTATAATTAATTCCCACAATCCAAAAAATTGAGCCTGCACCTATAAGTATAATAATTGAAGTTCCTAAATCTGGTTGAATTATTACCAAGCCTACTGGTATTAGTGTGATAATTGCTGGAACTATCATTCTTGAAATATTACTTGCTTCAATAATTGGAAACGAATGATAGTATTTAGCCAGACATAGAATAAGTGAGACCTTAATAAATTCAGAAGGCTGCAAACTTATTCCCGCAATTCTAATCCATCTAGTAGCGCCGTATGTTTCTGTTCCAATAAACATTATCAAAATAAGTGCTAAAATATTTAAAAAAAATAGTGGATATGCTAATTTTAATATTAATTTAATATCAATTACACAAATTATTAGAAATAAAACTGCACTAATTATAAATCTAATAAGATGATTTCTTGCCCAAGGATTAAAATTTGCATCAGCCACACTGTAAAGTGAAAGAAGTCCAAAAAGAAAAGTAACTAACAATAAAATAACTAAAAAAATATTAATTTCTTTTAACTTATCAATTAGACTTAATGAGGTTTTAATTTGATAAAAACTAGGCATCTGAGGTAACAATCCTCTTAATATCAATCTTATTATTAAAGATAAAATTCATGACATCTTTGGCTATTGGCGCTGCTGCTCCTGAACCACTTCCACCATGCTCAATGAGTACTGAAATTGAAAACTTTGGCTCACTTACAGGTCCATACCCAATAAATATTCCATGATCTCTTTTACTCCACTCTAAGTCTTTATTCTTAATGATACCTTCTTCCCTTTCTGTTTCAGAAATTCTTCTAACTTGAGAAGTTCCTGTCTTACCTGCAAATTGGTATTTTCCAGTAAGTCTTGATCGGTAAGAAGTCCCCCCCTGCTCGTTAGTTGCCACATTCATGCACTCTTTTAAAAATTCAAGGTGTGTTGATTTTGCTAAATATTTTACATTTGTACTTTTATTTTTTGAATCGTCAGCCTTATAGATAATTTTAGGAGTTATTTTTTTTCCACCGTTAACTAATTGAGCTGTAGCTAAAGATAGCTGTGCTGGTGTCGCTAGGAAATAACCCTGTCCAATTCCTGCAACTAAAGTCTCGCCAATCATCCAATTATACCCAAGCTCTCTTTTTTTCCACTCTTTATTCGGAACTGTCCCCGATAGCTCTTCAACAAAATCATTAAAAACTTTTTCCCCCAAACCAAAGCGCTTACAAACTTCAGCTATTTTATTAATGCCTATTTCTCTTGCTAGAGTATAAAAATATACATCACAAGATCTTTGAATAGCTTCTTTCATATTCATTAAGCCATGCCCCTTCTTTTTCCAACAGTGAAAAGACTTAATTCCTTTTTCAGTTGATGTATCTTTTATTTCATAACTACCATCACAATTAATTTTCTTATTAGGATCGTAACCACTTTCTAACGCAGCAAGGGCTACTAATGGTTTTATTGTTGAGCCCGGAGGGTAATGATTAGATATTGCTTTATTAATAAGAGGTTTATACATACTACTTGTAAGAAAATTCCAATCATCATGTGATATGCCACTATAAAACTTGTTAGGGTCAAATGCTGGGGCTGAAGCAAGAGCCAAATATTCACCTGTATGAATATTAGTTACAGTTATTGAGCCACTTAATCCATCAAGTTGCTCATAGCAAAATTGTTGCAAACTACTATCAATAGTGAGTTGAATATCTTGGCCTTGTTTAGACTCAACTCTATTTAACTCTCTTATCTCTCTACCAAAAGCATTAATCTCAAGCCTCTTACTTCCTATTTGTCCTCTTAAATTTAAATTATTTGATTTTTCAACGCCAATTTTTCCTGATTTAGCATTAGCTAATTTAGAGAATGGATTATTATAAGTTTCATTTTCACTTAAGCTTGAGACATAGCCTACGAGATGCGCATTAGCTTCCTTGCCTGGGTAGTACCTTTTATAGCCAACACTTGGATATATCCCTTGAAGCCTATGTGCATTTGCATTCAATTTAGAAAATTCTTCCCAAGTTAAATCTTCTATTAGCTTTATTGGTTTAAATTTTGAGGATTTTTTTGCAGTTTCTAAAATTTTTCTTATGTTGATTTTTTTTTCTGGTAAAATTGTGTTAAAAGCAATTAAGGCGTCATAAATATTACCAGTTTCTTCAAGAACAACTAATGCCTGGTAATTTTCTGTATTTGTGGCAAGTATTTTTCCTGATATATCAATTATATTTCCTCTAAGAGGTGCTAATAATCTATGTGTAGTTCTATTGTCATCTGAAAGAGAACTATAGTCATCGTGTTTGTATATTTGTAGATAAGCAAGCCTTGCTCCAAGAACTGAAAAAAGACCTGCTTGAGCAATTGTTAAAAGAGCCATACGTCTATTAATCAACTTCTCTGTATTAGCCTTATCAAAAGAAGAAAAAATATTTTTATTTTTCATTATAAATCTCGATAGATATAAAAAATTTAACCACAGGATAAAAAATTATTAATATTAAAAAATATTTAATCAAAATATTTAATAATGACAAATTTACATTAAAGAATACGTATATGGTTAAATATTCAAATAATAATAAAGTTATAAGAGCTAATGCATAGATATAAAATCTTATATTTATATTTTCCAATTCACCAAAAATTTCTGACAATTGTTTCAAGAGTAAAAAAAATAAAAAAATTACTCCTGAGTATCCAAATGGATAGCCAATCAATACATCTGAATAAATTCCCCAAGTAAATAAAGCTAGTGGATAATATGAAAATAGCATTGATTTGTTTCTAGTAAAAATTATTAAGCTAGCAACTAAAAGAAAATCAAAATAATTATTAATTTTTAAAAATGCACTTATTGAAATTAAAAATAATATAGTTAAATGAAAAAAAAATTCTTTAAAATATTTATCTAAAAGAAAATTGTCCACTTTGTACTACTTAATTTCTTTCTCTAGTTTGTAATTAATAATTCTTACGTGTGATAAATTATTAATGCGCTCAAATAAATCTATCTCAATATATTTATTTTTTTGATTTTTATCTGATACGGTACCTATTGGAATATTTGATGGAAAAATTCCACCTTTTCCAGACGTTGTGACTAGATCTCCTTCATTTAAAGATGACATGTTTAACAAGTAATAAACTCTTGGTTTCTTAAGATTCTGTCCAATGAGTATGCCTTGAATTTCATTGCTAGATACTGACACGGGAACTCTACTGCTAATGTCTGTCAACAATAAGCCTCTTGAAACTTCTTCTCCAACTTCAGAAATTCTACCAAGAAGGCCTTTTGAACTAACTATTGTATTATTTTCTTTTAGATTATCATTAGATCCAGCCTTAATAAGCACTGAAGAAAAATATCTATTTGATGAATCGGTAAATATTTCTGCTCCAATACTATCATGGTCATCATCTTTGATGATATTTAGATCACTTTCATATATTTCTACTTGTTGTCTTAATACTGAAAGTTCTTGAAAAATATTGCTACTTAAAGCTTGTTGTTTTTTGTATTCGTCTAGTTCAGAGTAAAGACTATTAATCTCAATGATTGTTGTGATGCCATCATTTAATAATATTGCGGGTGAAGCTATTGTAGATGAGACTGTTAATATTAAATCCCTAATATTTGAACGAGCATCGGAGTAAATTCTTTTTGAAGAATCAATGTAGATTAATGATAGTGAAATAGCCCCAAGAACTATTGTAATTACAATAGTTCTTAGATAATTATCTTTGATAAATCCAAATGAATTATTTTCAAATGATCTCACTTAATTTAATAAGCGGAAGACAGTATTGGTTCGAAAGATCTTTCGCTCTCTAAAGCTTTTCCACTCCCTAACGCAACACAATTAAGAGCTTCATCAGCAATTGTTACTGGTAAACCTGTGGCGTCTCTAATTGCTTCATCCATTTTTTCTAGCAATGCTCCTCCTCCAGTAAGTACAATACCCATATCTACTAAATCAGCAGACAATTCGGGTGGTGTTTCTTCTAAAGCAGCTTTAACAGCATCTACAATATGCTGAATAGGTTCATGGAGTGCTTCTGCAACTTGTGTTTGAGTTAATTCAATTTCTTTTGGAACACCAGAAGCAAGGTCACGTCCTTTAATATCAATAGTTTTACCATCACCAGTTTTTGGCGCTATAGCAATACCTACTTCTTTTTTAATTGTTTCAGCTGAAGTCTCACCAATTAATAAGTTATAACGCTTACGCATAAACTGAATTAAAGCAGTATCCATTGTGTCACCACCGATTCTAACTGATCTAGAATAAACAATACCACCAAGAGATATAACGGCAATTTCAGTTGTACCACCACCTATATCGACTACCATTGATCCTTGAGGTTCATTAACTGGAAGTCCCGCTCCAATTGCAGCAGCCATCGGTTCTTCAATTAGTGATACTTTTCTAGCACCTGCAGCTAAAGCTGAATCATGAATTGCTCTTCTTTCAACTGGAGTTGATCCAGTTGGTACGCAAATAATAACCCTAGGATTTGCAAATGTTCTTCTGTTGTGAACTTTTCTAATAAAATATTTGATCATTTCTTCAGTGATAACAAAGTCTGCAATAACCCCATCTTTCATTGGACGAATAGCTTGAATATGACCAGGTGTTTTACCAAGCATTTGCTTTGCTTCCATACCTACAGCTATTACCTTGCTCTTGCCCATATTGTGAAGCACGGCCACAACAGAAGGTTCATTAAGTACTACACCTCGATTTTTTACATACACGAGTGTATTTGCTGTACCTAAATCAATAGCCATATCTGATGACCATAGTCCCATTAAATTATTAAACATTTGTGTCCTTTCACAATTAAAATTATCACTAAGATATACTGCTCATCTTAGCTGGAGAAGTTTTTTCTCGTTTTACTATTAGTTTATTTAAAGCGTTTATATACGCTTTAGCTGATGCAACAAGAGTATCAGTATCTGAACCTTGCCCAACAACTGTCTTACCATTTTCTGAAAGTCTAACTGAAACCTCAGCCTGCGCATCTGTTCCTTCAGTTACTGCATGAACTTGATAGAGTTGAAGCTTTCCTTTGTGGGGAACAAGATGCATTAATGCATTAAATATCGCATCTACTGGGCCGTCACCAGATGATTTTGTAAAGTGCTCATTCTTATCTATGATCAAGGTTACTTCAGCAGTTTGAGGTCCTTTTGTACCAGCTACCACACTTAGATCCTTCAAGCTTATAATGTCATTAACTCTAATAACTTGATCGTCAACAATAGCTACAATGTCTTCATCGTATAAATTCTTTTTTTTATCTGCCAAAGCTTTAAAGTTATTAAAAGACTCTTCAATTGCATTATCACCAATATCATCATAACCAAGTTCTATTAGCTTTTCTTTGAATGCATGTCGGCCTGAGTGTTTGCCCATAACAAGATTTGACTCAGACACACCAACACTTTCAGGTGTCATAATTTCATAAGTTTTTGAATTTTTTAACATGCCATCCTGATGAATTCCAGCTTCGTGAGCAAATGCATTCTTTCCAACTATTGCTTTATTATATTGAACTGGAAACCCTGTTACTGCTGATACTAATTTTGATGTTTTATTTAACAATTCAGTCTTTATATTTGTTGTATATGGCATTAGATCATTTCGAGTTTTCATGGCCATTACAACTTCTTCTAAAGCTGCATTTCCAGCTCTTTCACCTAAGCCATTAATTGTGCATTCAATTTGTCTAGCGCCAGCTGCTACACCAGCTAATGAATTAGCAACGGCCACACCAAGATCATTATGACAATGTGTAGAAATTATTGCCTTATCAATATTTGGAACTGTATTGATAAGATGAGTAATTATATCAGAAAATTCTTCTGGGACAGAGTAGCCGACTGTATCGGGTATATTGATTGTTGTAGCACCACTCTTAATAGCGGCTTCAACTGTACGACACATAAAATCTCTATCAGTTCTTGTTCCATCTTCACAAGACCATTCAACGTCATCACATAGATTTCTAGCATATGAAACACTATCGATAACTTTTTCGTAAACTTGTTCCGCAGATAATTCTAACTTATGAGTCATATGTAATTCACTAGTAGATATAAATGTATGAATTCTTGGTTGTGCCGCATATTTTAGAGCGCTGTTAGCTGCATCAATATCAAATTTAGAAGCTCTACTTAATCCACAAACTTTTGAATTTTTGATAATTTTTGAAATTTCTGTAACAGCCTCTAAATCACCTTTTGAAGCCGCAGGAAAACCTGCTTCAATAATATCAACACCTAATGCTTCTAATGCGATTGCAATTTTTAATTTTTCTTCAATATTCATTGAAGCGCCTGGAGATTGCTCACCATCACGCAATGTTGTATCAAAGATTTTTATTTGGTTTTTGTTAGTCATCCTAAATTCCTATTTATAATATTTAATTAAATTGTGTTTAAATTAAGTATCCCCTGAAGTAGAAAATTATTTCACCCAGGGGCTGCTAAGCAGCTCAAATAAAGATAGAGATAAAAGAGCAGTAGACGCAAAAACGTCATACGCAACGTTTGCTTCAGTTAAGAAAAAATTGTTATTGCTCATAAACAATGTTTTAAAGTTATTTTAGATATTTATCAATAACTTACTGAGAGTATTTACTACAAAAATTTAGTAAATACCCCAAATATGAAAAAGAAAGATTAAAAGATTAGTTCTTTTCTTTATCTACAAGCTTATTCTTAGCGATCCATGGCATCATAGATCTTAAATTTTTACCAACTTCTTCAATTTGATGACCGTCTATTTTTGCTCTCATCGCGTAAAAATTCTTTGCTCCACTCTTGTATTCTTCAATCCATTCTCTAGTAAAGTCACCAGATTGAATCTTGTCTAATACGCCCTTCATTTTCTTTTTTGTATCTCCATCAACTACAACGGGTCCCGATACATATTCTCCATATTCAGCAGTATTGGATATTGAATAATTCATATTAGCAATTCCACCTTCGTAGATTAGATCCACAATAAGTTTAACTTCATGTAAACATTCAAAGTAGGCCATTTCAGGTGGGTAACCTGCTTCGGTTAAAGTTTCAAATCCATTCCTGATTAACTCAACTACTCCACCACATAAAACAGCCTGTTCACCAAATAAATCAGTTTCACACTCATCTTTAAAAGTAGTCTCAATAGTTCCAGCTTTTCCTCCTCCAATTGCAGAGGCATAAGAAAGAGCGATAGACAATGCTTCGCCTGATTTATCACTTTCAATAGCAACTAAACATGGAACACCGCCGCCTTTTTTATATTCTGAACGAACAGTGTGACCTGGTCCTTTAGGCGCAATCATAAATACATCAAGATCATCGCGAGGTTCAATTAATTTGAAATGTACGTTTAATCCGTGAGCAAAAGCTAGCGCACCACCAGTTTTTAATTTTTCTTCAATATGTTCTTTGTATACATCGGCTTGCAACTCATCTGGAACCAACATCATTATAACATCAGCCCATGCAGCAGCTGTTGATAGCTCCATTACATTAAAGCCTTCGGCAGCAGCTTTTTCAGCACTGCTCGAACCATCTCTTAAACCTATCACTAATTCACTTGCGCCAGAGTCTTTTAAATTAAGTGCATGTGCATGTCCTTGACTACCATAACCAAATATTGCAATTTTTTTTGACTTAATTAAGTCTAAATTTGCATCTTTTTCATAATATACTTTCATAATTTTTTTCCTTTTTTATAGTTTCTCGCTACCACGAGCAATTGCAACAACACCTGTTCTTGAAACTTCAGATAATCCTAATGGAGTCATTAAGTCAATAAATGCATCAATTTTTACAGGCGATCCATTTAGTTCAAATACAAATGAATCATGGGTTGTGTCAATAACTTTCGCACGAAATGCATCTGATAATCTCAGAGATTCAACTCTTTTTTCACCAGTAGCAACAACTTTCACTAAAGCCATCTCTCTTTCAATACCTTGTTTATCTAATGTGATGTTTATTGCTTTTTTTACAGGTATTAGTTTTTGTAACTGAGCTATCATTTTATTAATTGTAATTTCATTTCCCAGCGTAACAAATGTAATTCTTGAAACATGCGATTCCATATCTACCTCTGCAACTGATAAGCTGTCAATATTGTAGCCTCTTCCTGAAATTAGACCTATTACTCTTGCTAAAACACCAGGCTCATTATCAACTAATACAGAAACAGTATGTTTACTTTCCATTATACTAAAACCTTTCCTTCATCAGATATTTCACTGTCCTCGTTTCCTTTACCAAGCAACATTTCGTTATGTGCTTTTCCCGATGGGATCATTGGATAAACATTTTCATTTTGATCTACAACACAATCAAATATAACTGGACCATTATAGTCAATCATTTCTTGTATACCTTTATCAAGTTCCGCAGGACTCTCTACTCTTATTCCTTTTGCACCATAAGCCTCTGCTAATTTTACAAAATCAGGAAGTGCATCTGTATAACTGTGAGAATACCTCTTATCATGTAACAGTTCCTGCCACTGACGAACCATACCCATATACTGATTATTGATTATAAAAATCTTAACTGGTAGTTGGTGCTGTATTGCAGTCGACATTTCCTGAATGCACATTAAAATCGATGCTTCACCAGCAATGTCGATTACCAATTTATCTGGATGAGCAACTTGTGCACCTATTGCAGCCGGGAGACCAAAACCCATTGTCCCTAAGCCACCTGAAGTTATCCATCTATTTGGCTTGTTAAACTTATAATATTGTGCGGCCCACATTTGATGTTGCCCTACTTCAGTCGTAATATATGAATCTTTATCTTTAGTTAATTCATACAGTCTCTGAATCGCATATTGAGGTTTAATAGTTTTCTCATCATTTTTATAGCCTAGTGAATCTTTTTCTTTCCACTTTTCAATAGTGCTCCACCAATTTTTAACAGCAGCTTTATCAACTTTATAAACATTTGATTTCCACAACTTTATGGCATCTTCAAGAACATGAGCTACATCGCCAACTAGGGGAACGTCTACATTTATAGTTTTATTAATTGAAGATGGATCGATATCAACATGTATTTTTTTTGAATCTGGTGAAAATTCATCTACTTTTCCAGTAATTCTATCATCAAATCGCGCACCAATATTTATAAGTAAATCGCAATCGTGCATAGCCATATTAGCTTCATAAGTTCCATGCATTCCAAGCATCCCAATAAATTGATTATCATCACCTGGAAAAGCACCAAGACCTTGTAAGGTTGAAGTAATTGGGAATCCAGTTAATCGCACAAACTCTCTTAACAACTGAACAGCTGCATTTCCAGAATTTATTACTCCACCTCCAGTATAAAATACTGGTTTTTGAGCTTTAACAATTAACTTTAATGCTTCATCAATTTTATCAATACTTGCTTTAAGCTTTGGACGATAGGATTTATGTTTTATAGTTTCTGGTCCTATGTATGTTCCAGTTTGAAATTGAATATCTTTTGGAATATCTACTAATACAGGTCCAGGCCTACCTGATGCAGCAATATAAAATGCTTCATGTAATATTCTTGAAAGGTCATTAATGTCTTTTACTAACCAGTTATGTTTTGTGCATGGTCTTGTAATTCCAACGGCATCGCATTCCTGAAATGCATCAGTTCCAATTAAATGTGAAGGCACTTGGCCACTGATACAAACTAAAGGAATTGAATCCATCATTGCATCGGCAAGTCCTGTAACAGCATTCGTAACACCTGGCCCAGAAGTAACAAGAAACACACCTACTTTACCACTTGCTCGAGCATAACCTTCGGCTGCATGTGCAGCTCCTTGTTCATGTCTTACTAAATAATGATGAATTGAGTTCTTATCTTTTGCTAATTCATCATAAATTGGTAGAACTGCTCCACCAGGATAACCGAATAGAGTGTCTACTTTATGATCTTCAAAAGCTTGAAGAACCATTTCTGCTCCAGTTAATTGTATACTTACCATAATATTTTACCTTTAAATGTTTATTGGTGGGTGCATAGGTAAATAATTTGTATACTAATGTCAAATTAAATAAATAAATGACAAGTATATTATTTATAAGCTTTCCATTAATTTCTTATAAGAGCTATTCCAGGTAATATTATTACTATTTATCCATGTTTGCTGCCTTTTGATATAATTCCTAGTTTTTTGTTTTGCAAGCATAACAGCCTCATCAAGAGTTACTTTTCCAGCAATATAGTCACTTATTTCTCTTACTCCTATGGCCTTCATAATTGTATTGTCTTTGCCATAGTTACAAGAGTTAAGCTGTTCTACTTCCTCAATAGCCCCATCCTTTAACATATGACCAAATCTATTTTCTGCATTTTTATAAAGTTTTTCTCTGTCAGGATTAATTAATAGTTTTTGATATGAGACTTTCTGAATACTAGGCTTTGTATCACTCCACCATTCCTCTATTGGTTTGCCGGTTTGTATCAAAACATTATATGCTCTAGTAATTCTACTTGTATCGTTACTATTAATTTTGCAATTAGGCGCCTTCTCAATAAGCTCTCTAAATAAATAATCTAATCCATATTTATCAATCAGTTCATTTGTATTTTTTATAATATTTTCTTGTATCTCAGGAATATCTGCCAACCCTTCCTCTAATGCTTTAAAGTATAGACCTGTACCGCCTATCAATATGGGTCTTAGATTGTTAATAAATGCAGACTCAATCTCTACGGAAACCTCTCGTAACCAGTCAGCTACATTATATTGAATATTGCCAGCTGTATGGCCGTACAGTTTATGCTGTGCTAATTTTTCATCACTACTTGTAGGCCTAGAAGTTAAAATATTAAGATCTTTATATACTTGCAAGCTGTCAGTATTAATAATTACTGAATTGATTTTATCAGCTATTTTTAGAGCTGTTTTAGATTTACCGCTTGCAGTAGGGCCAATTATAAGAATTGCGTTTCTATCCGTCATTTAAAAAAAATTTATTTGACCGACAACTTAGCTCCAATATATTTTTTAGCATTTTGTCCTGCATAGAATACCAATAACACATTTTCTTTACCTTGCGCAATGACATCATCAATTACAGTTAAAAGCTCACTAGAATTTTGAATCTGTTTACCTTGTATTTCTAAAATAATATCATCAACAGAAATGCCTTGGCGCACAAGAAATGAGTCTGCACTAATGTCAGTTATAATAACGCCATTCAAGTTATTACTAAGCTTTAATCTTAATCTATCATCATCAGAAATACTTTTAATTTGAATACCTAGTTCCTTTACAGAAACAGTTGAAATATTGTTTTCAATACTTGCTAAGGTTTCTGCCGATGGTTGGATTCCAAGTTTGACAGATAAATTTAAAAAGCTTTCGTCTCTCCAGACTTTTACCAAAGCTGGTTTACCTATTTTGGCATCAGCCACAAGCCTTGGTAATACTTTTTGAGATTCAACTTCTTTGCCATCAAACTCAACAATAATATCACCTTCTTTTACTCCAGCTAATGCTGCTGGACTCTCTGCTGTAAGACCTTGCACTAAGGCTCCATAAGTTTTATCTAAGCCAACACTCTTTGCTATTTCATCAGTTACTTCTTGAATTCTAACTCCTAACCAAGCTCTCTTAATTTCCCCAGTACTTCTTAATTGTTCAATAATATTGCTTGCTAAATTAGAAGGTATTGCAAAACCTAAGCCAATTGAACCACCGCTTGGTGATATTATGGCTGAATTAACCCCTATAACATTTCCATCTAAATCAAATAATGGGCCTCCAGAGTTTCCTTTGTTAATAGCTGCATCTGTTTGAATGTAATTGTCGTATCTTCCTGCAAGCATTCTTCCTCGCGCAGAAACAATTCCTGCGGTTACAGTACCACCTAATCCAAAAGGATTACCAATTGCCATAACCCAGTTTCCTACTTTTGCATTATCTGAATTGCCAAAACTAACAAATGGTAGATTTTTTTCTGTGTCTACCTTTAGTAATGCTAAGTCAGTTTCTTTATCGCTTGCAATTAGTGTGGCATCCATAGTCACGCCATCAGTAAATGTTACTTGAATATCTGTTGTATTTTCTACTACATGATTATTAGTAACAATATAACCATCAGCAGTAATTACAAAACCTGATCCAAGTGCGCTAACAGTCTTTTCTTTTGACTCACCTTGTCTTGGAGCATTGAAAGGAAAATTAAAAAAGTCATCAAATGATGGTGCAGCTTGTTGCCTTTGTTTAACTACACTAGTTGTTGCAATATTTACCACTGAAGGAGATAGTTTTTCAGCAAGATCAGAAAAAGTTTCTGGTGCATTGAAAGAATAAGCTAAATTAATATTAAAAATACAAATTATAGAAAAAAGAACAATAACTTTAGAATTAATAAATCTCATTTAGGTCCTCACTATCCATATTAAAAATAAACCAAAAAAAGCTAATGGCAAGCCTATCCATACTAAGGTTTTATCAGAGTAGTCTAACATGCTTTTAAGCATAGCTTTCATTTGCCTTGGGAAAATTGAGTAAACTAGACCTTCTATTATTAAAACGAGACCTAATGCAGTTATCAACCACTCTATCATGATGTATCTTAATTTAGTGGTTTGCCTTGAGCATTACCAAAGTATCTGAAAAAATCACTTTCAGGAGAAAGTATCATAGTCGTATCATCATTTTTTAGACTTTCTGTATAGGCTTGCATAGCTCTATAAAAATCAAAAAACTCTGGATCTGTTTGAAATGCTTTTGCAAAAATTGCACTTGCAGTTCCATCGCCTTCACCACGAGTTATGTTAGCTTTTTTTTCTGCTTGAGCTTTTAAAATGGTTACTTCTTTATCTGCAGTAGATCTAATTGTTTGGGCTATCTCAGCGCCTTGCGCTCTAAACTCTTTAGCTTCTCTTTCACGTTCAGTCTGCATTCTTCTATAAATAGCCTGGCTATTTGCAGCAGGTAGATCAGCTCTTTTAATTCTTACGTCTTCAATATAAATTCCATAGTTTTTTACTTCATCATTTACTTCAGAGGTGATTTGCTTCATTAAAGGAGAACGCTCTTCAGATAAAACCATGTTTAATGGTTGTTCACCTAATACACTACGAATTCTTGAATTTACAATGGTAGAAATTCTTGATCTTGCAACATTCTCATTACCCAAAGTTTTGTAGAAGCTCAATACATCTGTAATTCTAAATTTGATATAAGCATCAACTACCAATCTTTTTTGATCAGATGCAATGATTTCGGCTGCAGGAGCATCAATATCTAAAATTCTATTTTCAATAAAAACAACGTTTTGAATAAATGGAATTTTAAAATTTAAGCCAGGCTCAGTAATAACTTTTTTTGGATCACCAAACTGAAGAACGATAGCTTGCTTTACTTCTAACACAGTAAACAGGCTTAAGTATGCTGTAAGGCCAATAAGAGCAATTACGACTAATGATATTCTACCTAGCTTCATTTTAGTTATTCTGCTTTCTTTTTATTAATTTCTGGAAGTGGTAAGTAAGGTAAAACACCTTGCCCACTATTTTTATCAATAATGATTTTATCCATATCACCAAATACAGACTCCATTGTTTCGTAAAAAATTCTCTGTTTTGTTACTACAGGCGCTTTAGCGTACTCTGATTGAATAGATAAAAACCGTGCTGCTTTACCTTCACTATCAGCAATTATTTTTTGCTTGTAACCCTCGGCATTTTGTAAGATTTCTTCCGCTTCACCTCTTGCTCTTGGAATAATATCATTTGCGTAAGCTTCTGCTTCATTTCTTTGACGTTCCAAGTCAGCTCTTGCAGCTTGAACATCTCTAAATGAATCAATAACTTCACCAGGAGGGTCAGCCTTTTGGGTCTGAACTTGTGTTATCGTAACGCCCATCTGATAATCATCAACAATACTTTGGATTAGTACTCTTGCTTTATCTTCAATTTCTGTTCGGCCTTCAGTAAAAATTGATTGAATTTTACTTTGGCCAATTACCTCACGCATTGAGGTTTCAGCTGCCGATTTAATTGTTAGCTCTGGAAGTTGAACATTGAATAAAAATTTTCCAGCGTCATTAATAATCCAGAATACAGAAAAATCGATATCAACGATATTTTCATCACCAGTTAACATTAGGCTTTCTTCTGGAACATCTCTTATTTGAGTAGTTCTATTGTCTGGACTTTGGCGATAGCCAATTTCAATTCTATTAACCTTAGTAACCTTTGGCGTAAGCGCTCTCTCGATTGGATAAGGGATGTGATAATTTAAACCTGGTTGCGTTGTCTTAACAAACTTACCAAACTGAAGAACAACACCTTGTTCATCAGGTAAAACTCTATAAAAACCTGTAGCTAGCCAAATAAGAATAAATCCAACCAGTAGAACTAGTGGTCCCAACTTACCAAAAAATGATCCCGGTATAATTCCTTTAAATTTACTTTGTAAATCTTTAATAATATTGTCTATATCTGGACCTTGGTTACGACCATTGCCGCCACCTTGAGAACCCCACGGGTTATTGTTATTATTGTTATCAGACCAAGACATTAAATATTTTCTATATTATTAAGTATGTTATGTATAATCATATCTTATAAAAGCAACTATTTAAAATTGAATAAAAATTTGTCGATTTTATGTTATATTGTTACTAATTTTAAAATTACAATACTAAAAAATGGCTGAAACACTCGAAAATCAAATACTTCATGCTCTTGGTCAAGTCTTTGACCATGATAAAGACAAAAACATTGTCTCATTAGGTATTGTAAAAAATATTAACGTTGAAGCAAGTCAAGTCACTGTTATTTTGGAATTTGATCGAAATGATACTAATCTAAAAAAAATACATGAAGAATGTGAAAAAATAGTAAGTGAAATCCCAGGCATAACCAAATTTAATATAGTTACTACTTATCATAGTGAAAACACAAACGCCCCTTCAGAACCTGAAGAACAATTCAGCAAAGATAATAGTGAAAATATATCTGGCTTAGGAACATCTAAAATAAAATACATTCTTATGGTTGCTTCTGGCAAAGGTGGTGTTGGTAAATCCACTGTAGCTTCTAATTTAGCTATTGCCTTTAAGCGCATAGGATTAAAAACTTGTTTGCTTGATGCGGATATCTATGGGCCTTCTATCCCAACTATGTTTGATATAAATGAAAAACCAAAATCAGATGGAAAGCAAATTGAAACACTTAACAAATATGGCATAGCAACAATGTCAATTGGCTATATGGTTAGCGATGACAATCCTATGATCTGGCGTGGTTTAATGGTTATGAAAGCTATCAACGAGCTTATTTCAAAAGTAAATTGGGGTGAAGCTGACATTATGGTTATTGATATGCCTCCTGGAACTGGGGATGTTCAATTGACACTAACCCAAAAACTTAAAGTTGATGGCAGTTTAATTGTTACTACTCCTCAAGACATAGCTTTAATTGATGC
>CAJJAN010000029.1 GCA_905182145.1 uncultured Pelagibacteraceae bacterium | reverse complement strand
CTAATTGGTCGAATGCTTTTTGAGTCACAATTAATTCTTGATGATCAAATAGTTTCACTTGAACATGATTCAAGGAAATCTGGGACTCAAGGAGAAGATATTGATTTTGCTTTATTGGTTGATGGTCTTGCAGCTGAAAGAGAGCAGGGTATTACAATAGATGTTGCATATAGATATTTTGCAACTGATAAAAGAAAATTTATAGTTGCTGATACTCCGGGACATGAACAATATACTCGTAATATGATAACAGGGGCATCTACTGCTGATGCAGCTATTATTCTTATTGATGCTCGTAATGGATTAATGACACAAACAAAGCGTCACTCATACTTATGCTCACTAATGGGAATAAAAAATATTATTTTAGCAATCAATAAAATGGATTTAGTTAAATATAACGAAAAAAAATATCTGCATATTTTAGAAGAGTATAAAAAATTTACATCTGATTTTAAGTTTAAAAATATAACTGCAATACCAATGTCAGCCTTAAAGGGTCACAATATAGTTGAAAATTCAAAAAAAATGCGCTGGTACAAAGGAAAACCCTTATTGAGGATATTGGAATCTATCAATATTGATGAAATAAAAAAGAAAGAGAAACTAAGATTGCCTATTCAGTGGGTAAATAGATTAGACTCAGAATTTAGAGGTTTTTCAGGAACTATTGTATCAGGCAAGATCAAGAAAGGCGATGTCATTAGTGTTTTGCCAAATGGAAATAAGGCAAAAATCTCTGAAATAATTGTTAGTGGTAAAAAAGTACCCGTTGCTTCTGATAAAACTGCTGTTACGGTCACTCTCGATAAAGAAATAGATATCTCCAGAGGGGATATGCTCGTTAAAAATGATGAGCCATGTGAAATTAGCAATCAATTTCAGGTAAATTTAGTATGGATGAGTGAAATTCCTGGTTTAATAGGAAGATCACATTTAATTAAAATTGGTCATCAAAGTGCTGGTGTTCAAATAACTAATATTAAACATAAAATAAATATTAATTCATTTGAAAAATTACCAGCAAGTACTTTGGAACTTAATGACATATGTTTAGCAGAAATCAGTCTTGATAAATCTATTATATTTGATGATTATGCCAATAATCGATCATTGGGCAGTTTCATAATAATTGATCGCATTACCAATCAGACTATTGCAGTAGGAATGATTAAATTTGCCTTACGAAGATCTCAAAATGTTTATAACCAAAAACTTGATATAAATAAAAAAGCTAGACAAACTTTAAATGGCCATAAGAGTAAAGTAATTTGGTTTACAGGTTTAAGTGGTTCAGGAAAATCTACTATAGCCAATGCCCTTGAAAAAAGATTACATAAAAAAGGCAAGAGAACTTATATATTAGATGGAGATAATATTAGACATGGACTAAGTAAAGACTTAGGCTTTACAGATTCAGATCGAGTTGAAAATATAAGAAGAATTAGTGAAGTTGCTAAATTAATGGTTGATGCAGGTGTTATTGTGTTAACTGCTTTTATTTCACCTTTCCGTGCGGAAAGAGATTTAGCTAGAAGCTTATTAGATAAGGATGAATTTATAGAAGTTTTAGTTGATGTTCCTTTAAACATTGCAGAAAAAAGAGATCCAAAAGGACTTTATAAAAAAGCTAGAGCTGGGAAGATAAAAAACTTTACAGGTATTGATAGTTCATATGAAAAGCCAAAATCACCTGAATATATTTTTGATACAGACAAGATGAGTCTTAAAAAGATTGTTGAAGAATTGATGATTAAAGAGTTTAAAGATTGATATAGTTATTTTATTAATTTAAGACATATCTTATTCGGGCACGTAGCTCAGTGGTAGAGCATCACGTTGACATCGTGGGGGTTGTTGGTTCGATCCCAACCGTGCCCACCATTATAATAAAAATGAGGAATAATAGGATTTTTTAGGATTATTTATCTTAACTACGATTATACCTATATGATGAAATAATAGAGAATAACTGTTGTTTTTTTTACTGTGCTACTGTAAAAACACCCATCAGACAATATGAAAAAACCAAACAAAATTAGAGAAGCAAAGCTTAATAAGATGCGTTCTAGAAAGAACAATATTAGAAAGCAAAAGCTTAAGCTTAAAAAAAGTGAAGAAGCAGCAAACACTCCGACTGCAGAATAGATATTTATGAAAGTAAGAAGTTCTCTCAAAAATCTTAAGACAAGAGATAGAAATAATAAGTTAGTTAAGCGTAAAGGTAAGCTTTACATAATTAACAAACTGAATCCAAGAATGAAAGCCCGTCAAGGCTAATACATTATATTACTTATGAATATTTTACTGATTCTATCTTTATTGATAGGGGTGCCTTATGGTTACACACAATATTCAATAGCTAAAATTGAAAAAATTCATCCTCCTGCTGGACAATTTAAAATAATAGATAATATTAAGATGCACTATCAAATCTCAGGTAGTGGACCCATAGTAATTCTTCTTCATGCTCAACCTTCAAACCAGGAGCAATTTAATAAGTTGAAAGATGTGTTAAAAAATAATTATACAGTAATCAGTATTGATAGGCCAGGAATGGGCTATAGCGAATCTATAAAAGAACAGTCTCCAAAAAGGCTAATGCAACAAGCTAGGTTAGTAAGAGGTTTAGTGAGAGAGATAACAAATGAAAAGCCTATTGTGGTCGGACATTCTTATGGTGGTGCTTTAGCATTATCTTATGTAGTTCAATTTGAAGAAGAAATAAGTGGATTAATAGTTGTTAATACAGCCTCCCATGCATGGAAAAAAGGAAAACCCTGGCTTCCATTTAGAATTATTTCCAATCCTCTGTATGGTAAATTATTTACAAATACATTTGCTATGCTGTATGGACAAACTACAATTTCTTCAAGTGCAAATTCTAATTTTCCAAATGGTCAGACACCATCTAATTATATAGATGATACTAGTGCGGCATTAATTCTAAGACCCAAAACCCTAGAATCTTATGCAACCGATGCTTTAAATTTGAGAGAAGCACTAGCATTACAACAAGATTCTTATGCTAAATTAACCCTGCCTGTTACAATTATGTCTGGTGATGAAGATAATGTTACACCAAACAAGATACATTCTTACAAGCTTCACAATGAAATTTCACATTCAAAACTAATTAAGGTATCTGGCGTGGCTCACAGTATTCCAGAATTGAAACCAAGTTTAATAAAGATAGAAATTGAAAAATTATTAAAAGATAAGTAATAAGGTTATTATATATGACTAATTTAGAATCACCCAAATGGTTTCAAGATGCTTTAGAGCAAAAACCTGAAAGTCATTCTATAGAAGTTGATGGGGCAAATATAAGCTATCTAACTTGGGGTAAAAAAGAAAACCCAGGAATATTATTTGTCCATGGTGGAATGGCTCATGCTCATTGGTGGAGTTTTATAGCACCTTTTTTTGCTAAGACACATAGAGTAATAGCCATGAACTTAAGTGGTATGGGTGATAGTGATTGGAGGGAGAATTATGCTTCAGAATTATGGGGTAAAGAAATTGTTGAAATAGCAAAATATGAAAAATTGACTAAGCCAATTATTGTGGGTCATAGTTTAGGTGGAATGTGCTCAGTTGTAGCAGCGTCACAATTCAAAGATGAATTATACGGCCTAGTGATTGTAGATACTGCAATTATGCCTCCATCAGAAATACCAGATAAATTTGATTTTAAAATAAAAGCAAATAAAACATACAAATCTATTGAAGATGCCAAATTAAGATTCAGACTAGTGCCATCACAAGGAAATTCATTAGATTACATAATGGACTTTATTGCAGAAAAATCTTTAAGAAAAGTTGACGATGGTTGGACTTGGAAATTTGATCCAACATATATGAGTATATTTAATACCGATGGGTTTAAAGCAAGACAGGCCATTCTAAGCGATAAATTGGCAGGGCTTGAGTGCAGAGTTGCTGTATTTAGAGGAGAAAAATCAATGCTTTTCTCCGAGAGCGCAAGTAAGTATATGCGTGAACTTACAAACAAGAAAACTCCTATTATTGCAATTCCTGAAGCTCATCATCATATAATGGTAGATCAGCCATTGGCTTTAATTAGTGCTTTAAGAGTACTAGTTACTGACTGGGATCATTCTAAGCCTGCTAAAGCAGAGTAAAAAAACAAAAAAAACCCCTATTAAAACTGGACTTTTTGAATATTATAGCTATTTCATTAGGAGACAATTATGGATACTCAAGAGCATAAAAAAACTTACGATTTTTTTCAAAAAATGGTTTTTAGATCAAGTATATTTATTATCGTTGTCTTAGTGTTAATGGCCATATTCCTAGTATAAGTAATTATAAAATGAAAATTTTTGTACCAAAAGAAATAAACAGAGAAAAAAGAGTAGCTGCATCTCCTGATACTGTTAAAAAATTTGTAGGTTTAGGACATTCAGTTGTAATTGAATCTGGAGCAGGCAATCAGTCTAATTTTGGAGATAGCAATTATTCAGAAGCAGGAGCTACTATAGCCAATGAAGCTGCATCAGCAGACATTATATTAAAAGTAGGTAAACCAAACCCCGACGAAATATCTACCTATAAGGATAGCTCAATTTTAATAGCTATGCTTGATCCATTTAATAATCGTGAGTTAGTAGACCAAATACGTAAAAAAAATATTACAGCATTTGCAATGGAATGGATGCCTAGGATTACAAGAGCTCAGTCTATGGATGTTTTATCTTCTCAATCAAATTTAGCAGGCTACAAAGCTGTTATCCAAGCATCTAATAGTTTTAATAAGGCAATGCCAATGATGATGACTGCAGCGGGGACAATAGCTCCTGCAAAGGTAATGGTATTTGGAGCAGGAGTGGCTGGATTACAAGCAATTGCAACAGCTAAACGGCTAGGTGCAGTTGTGTCAGCAACAGATGTAAGACTAGCTGCGAAAGAGCAGGTTGAAAGTTTGGGTGGAAAATTTGTAATCATTGAAAGTGATGAATTAAAAGACGCTGAAACCGCAGGTGGCTATGCTAAAGAAATGAGTGAAGACTTTAAAAGGCAACAAGCAGAATTAATTTCTAATACCTTAGCCAATCAGGACATTGCAATTTGTACTGCTTTAATTCCAGGTAAAAAAGCACCAACTTTAATTACTGAAAAAAATGTTATGTCGATGAAGCCTGGATCTGTAATTATTGATTTAGCTGCACAAAGTGGTGGTAATTGTGAATTATCAAAACCTGGTGAAACAGTGGAAGTCAATGGAGTAAGTATTATTGGTGCTACTGATTTTGCTTCAGATATTCCTCAAGATGCGTCTGCACTCTATTCAAAAAACTTACTTAATTTTATGACAATATTATTTGACGCTGAATCTGGCGAGTTAAATATTGACTGGGAAGATGAGATTATTATCAACACAGCCCTTACTAAAGAAGGCGCTTTTATACATAAGGAATTTATCTAATGGAAGCAGCAATTGATCCTAATATTTTTAGACTAACAATATTTATCTTATCAATATTTGTTGGTTATTACGTAGTTTGGAGCGTTACTCCTGCATTACATACCCCATTAATGGCAGTAACAAATGCAATCTCTTCTGTAATTATTGTTGGTGGACTTTATGCCCTCATAGCTAGTTCTGGAGACTCATTATTTGCTAAAAGTTTTGGTTTTTTTGCAGTTGTTTTAGCGTCAGTAAATATCTTTGGTGGCTTTTTAGTTACTCAAAGAATGTTGGCGATGTTTAAAAAGAAACCTCTACCAAAGAAAGAGGATCAATAAATGTTAGTTAATTTGGTAGCTATTGCATATGTAATATCAGGTGTCTTATTTATAACTGCATTGAGAGGCCTGTCATCTCCAGAAACCTCAAGAACAGGTAATATGCTTGGCATGGCTGGCATGGCAATTGCTGTTATTGCAACGTTATTTGCAACAGAGATTATTCAAAATATTTCATCTCGTTACATGGATGCCATTTTAGTTTTAGTGGCAATTATAATTGGAGGTATAATAGGAGCTGTTATTGCTAAGCGTATAGCTATGACTGACATGCCTCAGTTAGTAGCAGCATTTCATAGCCTAGTTGGACTAGCAGCGGTATTCGTTGCGGTTGCAGCGTTTTATGATCCAGAAGCATTTGGTATATTTGACAATAAGACTAACCACATTCATACCTTAAGCATTGTAGAGCTTTCTATTGGAGCTGTTGTTGGAGCAATTACATTTTCAGGCTCTGTAATTGCTTTTGCTAAGCTGCAAGGAATAATGTCTGGTTCACCAATAGTTTTTAAAGGACAGCACTTATTAAATCTACTTATAGGAATTATTATAGTTTCAGGAGTTGTTTACCTTTGCTTACATCAAGATCAAAATTTATTTTGGGCTATTATTGCTCTATCTTTCTTAATAGGATTTCTAATTATAATACCAATTGGTGGAGCTGACATGCCTGTAGTAGTCTCTATGCTTAATTCTTATTCAGGTTGGGCAGCTGCTGGCATAGGATTTACTCTTCAAAACTCAGCATTAATCATTACTGGAGCACTGGTTGGATCATCAGGAGCCATTCTTTCATACATAATGTGTGCAGCTATGAATAGATCTTTCATAAGTGTAATACTTGGCGGCTTTGGTGCGGAGGCCAGCTCAGATAATGATGCCTCTTCAAAAGAACAGAGACCAGTCAAAGAAGGTAGTGCAGACGATGCAGCTTTCATTATGAAGAATGCAAGTTCAGTTATTATTGTTCCTGGATATGGTATGGCGGTAGCTCAAGCTCAACACACTGTTAAAGAGATGACAGATGCATTAAAAAAACATGGAGTTAAAGTAAGTTTTGCTATCCATCCTGTTGCAGGAAGAATGCCAGGACACATGAATGTATTATTAGCAGAAGCAAATGTTGGCTATGACGATGTATTTGAATTAGAAGATATTAACTCAGAGTTTGCTTCAGCCGATGTTGCATTTGTAATTGGTGCAAATGATGTAACTAATCCTATTGCAAAGACTGATCCTACGAGTCCAATTTTTGGAATGCCAATCCTAGATGTTGAAAAAGCTAACACAGTTCTTTTTGTAAAACGTGGAAGAGGGCTTGGATACGCTGGTGTTGATAATGAATTATTCTATAGAGATAATACGATGATGTTATTCTCAGATGCTAAGAAAATGGTAGAAGGAATAGTTAAGTCTTTATAGTTTTAGCCAAATATTTTTCTTCTAGCATTTTTTCTAGAACGACGAATATTTTCAGCTTTTTCACGAAGCTTTCTTTGGCTTGGTTTTTCAAAGTGAGAGCGCATTTTCATCTCTTTAAAGATACCTTCACGCTGCATTTTTTTCTTAAGAATGCGAAGGGCACCTTCAACATTGTTATCTTTTACACTTACTTCAACTATGGTACTGTCCTCCTAAGGAACAACTATTAATTAATTGAAGGTCTTGTAGCACTGACATATAATTATGTCTACTTAATAAATATAAAAAAATGACTAAAAATATTGATAAAAATGAACTTTTGAAAGAGTTTTTGGTGTCACTAAATACAAACAAATGGACTAATTCAAACTATTTGAGTGTAGTTTCAAAAAGCATTTCAAGTGAAGCAGTGTGGGACAGTAGCTTTCCATTAAAATTAAGAGATCTTACAGCTTTTTTTATCAGTAGATCTCTAGAAAATATTGAACTACCGATTAGAGATCAATTTATTGAGATGAAGACACAAGAAAGATTGGAGATAATACTGATATCTTACCTCAATCAATTTAAGGATAGTAAGTTAATTATTGAGAGATTGATTGAATATTTTAAAAGTCCAGAATCACTATTTGCCACACCAGCGTCAGTTTATTTAATTTCTGATAAATTTTGGCAACTAATTGAGGATACTTCGATTGATTTTAATTTTTATACAAAGCGATTTATCTTAATGAGCGTAATTGTACCAACTACATTATTCTGGATAAACGATGAGTCTAAGGATAGTTTAAACACTATTGATTACATGAAGAAGTGTTTTAAGCGATCAATGAAAATTGGAAAAATTAAAAATAAAATCAAAGAAACCTTTTCAAGATTTTTATAATACTTTAATCGATGGTTATGTAAAAGTAATATGGCCCATTTTCCTACCAGGCTTTGTTTCTTTTTTATAATATCTATGTAGATTTGCTTTTTTAAAATTACTAAATTCTTTTTTAGATTTTATAAAATTAATATTAGTAATATCGTCCCCAATAAGATTTTTCATCACAGCTGGTTTTATTATATCAACTTTTCCTAATGGTTGATTTGTAATGGCTCTAAGGTGTTGTTCAAATTGACTTGTTTTACATGCCTCGATTGTAATGTGACCTGAATTATGAACTCTTGGTGCCATTTCATTAGCCATTAAATTACCTGAAGCATCAATAAAAAACTCAATACAGATAATGCCAATATACTTTAGTTTTTTTAAAATCTTTATTGTGTATTCCACTGCCAGCTCTTCAGTTTGTTTAGCGGTACGAGAAGGAAGCCTGGTTATATCAAGAATATGATTTTTATGTATATTTCTAAATGACGGAAATATTTTTATTTCACCATCAGGAGACCTGGCACCTAAAATAGATATTTCTTTCTTTATGTTAATTTTTTCTTCTATAACACAATTTGTTTTATTTAATATACTCCAACTTTTTAATAGATCTGAGTGATTGTTAATCGTAAATTGTCCTTTGCCATCGTATCCTAAACGAGAAGTTTTAATAATAGCAGGGTATGATACTTTTTTTTTTATAACTTTGAGGTCAATATCATTCTTTAAGATTAATGTTTTAGCGCATGGAATCTTATTATCATTAAAAAATTTCTTTTCCTTTACTCTATCTTGAGTAATTTTAAGTGAGTTAACAGGGGGCGAAATTGGAACTAATTGCTCGATTAATTTTAGTGACTTAGCTGGAATATTTTCAAATTCATAGGTAACTAAATCCACTTGTTTAATGAATTTTTTTATTCTCTCTACATCATCAAAATCACCGTAGTATACTTTAGCTACTTTAGCTGCGGGTGAGTCCTTGGTATTTGAATATATTAAAGGTGTTATATTTAGCTTTGAGGACGCTTGTGCAAGCATCATTCCTAATTGACCGCCACCAATAATACCAACTTTAATTTTTTTTTTCATTAATTACGGTTTAAGTAAAATACTTTGCGTTTGTTTTATACGCCACTTTTCATATTTTGAGCTAATAGTTTTATCATTCAATCCTAGAATAGATATTGCAAGTAGAGCTGCATTAGCAGCACCAGCTTCACCTATAGCTAGAGTACCAACTGGAATACCTTTTGGCATTTGTGCAATAGATAGAAGACTATCTATGCCATCAAGTTGTTTAGATTTAATTGGCACACCTAGTACAGGTATTTTTGTTTGTGATGCAGTCATACCAGGCAAGTGTGCAGCGCCTCCAGCACCAGCAATGATAATCTTAATGCCTCTTTTTTCAGCCTTATTTGAAAAATCATTCATTCTTTTTGGTGTTCTATGCGCTGAGATGACTTTTATTTCGTGAGGAACCTTAAACTCTTTAAGAATTAAAGCAGCGTGCTCCATTGTTGGCCAATCAGATTTGCTGCCCATGATAATGCTGATTAAAGGCTTTTTTTTCATTAGATAAAGAGAAATTATTCCTCAGAGCTAGAAGCTACATCAGACTCAATTTTTGACTGCAACTCTTCTTGTTTTTGTTGCTGTAAAATCATTTCTTCTTTAACCTTTTTCTTAGCAGCTCTTTTTTGAGATCTATCGGCTTTTTCCAAAGCATCATCAAGATCAATTTGTTTGCATAAGCCTAAACCCACAGGATCTTGTGGTCTAATATTAGACATATTCCAATTAGCTTTAGTTTTTATTGAAACAACCATATTTTTTGTACTACCAACTAACTTTGCTATTTGTGAATCTTTTAATTCTGGGTGATTTCTTAATAGCCAAGATATAGCATCAGGTCTTTCCTGTCTTTTTGACAATGGAGTATATTTTTTTTGCTTGGGATCTCTTTCAGTCTGGAGAGTAATTTCATTTTGTATAAGTTCTAATAAATGCTCAGGATCTTTAGTTGCTATTTCAATTTCTTCTTTAGTAAGTTGATTAGTACTCATGGGATTTAATCCCTTTATTCCCATGCCAACTTCTCCATCGGCAATACCTTTGATTTCTAGTTCATGCATTCCACAAAAATCAGCAATTTGCCTAAAAGTTAGCGCTGTATTTTCAACAAGCCAAATAGCAGTTGCTTTGGGCATTAATGGTAATGTCATAAAATTAGTCCTAAAATTAAATATAAAAAAACCTTATATTTGAATTTATTTACTTTTAAAAGGAGATACTAGAATTTTAATAGGAGTTTTCCTATATTTTCGTTATTTTCCATATATATATGGGCTTTTTCAACTTCATTAAAGCTAAATTCTTTATCGATTATCATATTTACTGAGTTATTCTCGAATAAAGGCCAAATATGTTCCTTAAGTGAGTCTCTAATTTTTTGTTTTTCTTCGTCCGATCTTATTCGCAAAGTTGAGCCTGTAACTATTAATCTTTTTAGCATAATAGGTAATAAATTAGCTGTTACCACTGGACTTTGAAGGTACGCAATATTTATTAGTCTTCCAAATTTATTTAAAATATTAATATTTTTTTGAAAATATTCACCACCAACAATATCAAGTATGACGTCAACACCCTTTAATTTTTCTTTAATTATCTCTTCAAAATCTTCTTCGAGATAATTAATTGTTAAAAGAGAGCCAAGGCGATCCATAAAATCTTTTTTCTTACTTGAGCCTACAGTTGTTAAATATTTTATTCCCATAGCTTTAGCAATTAGTGCGGCTGTTATACCTATGCCACTAGCACCGCCATGTATGAGTAATGTTTCATTTTTTTTTAATGATCCTGAATCAAATAAATTAGTCCATACTGTAAAAAAAGTTTCAGGTATAGCAGCTGCTTCAATTAGACTTACACCTGCAGGTATAGGTAACACAGTTGCTAATGTTGATTTGGCATACTCAGCATAACCTCCGCCAGTTACTAATGCGCAAACTTCTTTATTTTTAAAATCATGATCTATATTTTTTCCAATTTCAACAATCTTACCTGACACCTCAAGACCTAAGATTTCTGATGCACCTTTAGGTGGTGGATAGCTCCCTTGTCTTTGCAATATATCTGGACGATTAATGCCTGCGGCAGCAACTTTAATCAAAACTTCATTATCATTAATAATTGGTTTTGGAGCTTCACCACTATACATGACTGAAGGACCACCATATTTATCAAATAAAATTGCTTTCATAAATAATGATTATTTATGAGTGAGGAGAAATTCTCAAGTAAAATAATTTTATGAAGTTTTAAGGTTGCTAAATCTTTTATTAAACTTACTAACTTGGCCTTTGTCTTGTACTTTTTGAGTTCCACCGGTCCAAGCTGGATGTGAAGCAGGATCAATATCAAGAGTCATAGTATCACCCTCTTTGCCCCAAGTTGATTTAGTTTCAAACTTGGTACCGTCTGTCATTACAATATTAATTGTATGGTAATCTGGGTGCGTGTCTTTTTTCATAATGTATGTTTATTTCAGTTTAAATAACTTATAAGATCTAATAAATCAATCTCTATTTTTATAAATTAAATTTAAAATATACCAAAAAAATGACTAAAAAATCTATATATAAGAGGCTTTTAATAACTTCAGACCTGCAGTTCATATGTGTTATGCTCGTATTTGCTATTACTGGGTCTATGTCTTTATATGTATCACAGCTAGTAATAGAGGTAATAAATATAGATCTAAGTAACTTATCGCCATTAATTTTTTGGCCCATCAGAATATTATCTGTATTTGTATTTTATCAAATATTGCTAATAATTGTAGCTATCCCATTTGGTCAATTTAGCTATTTTCTTAGAGTTGAAAAAAAAATGTTAAATAGATTTGGATTAAACCTTAATTAACTTAAGTAGTTGATCGTGAATTTTGAAGTTAGAGCTAACAATATTTCCACTTTCTAAAAATCCATTCATTCCTTTGTGATCAGTTACATTGCCACCTGCTTCGGTTACAATTAAAGCCCCAGCAGCGATATCCCATATTTTTAAATTTTTTTCCCAGAAGCCATCAAATTTTCCAGCGGCAACATAAACTAGATCAAGTGAAGCTGTTCCAAATCTTCTAATTGCAGCAGCATTCTCCATTACTTTAGTCAGCCCAATAAGATAGTCAGCATGATCTGCTAATCCCTTATGAGGTATTCCAGTGCCAATAGTGCAGCTATCAAATTTATCTCGAACTGAAACTCTTAGTCTCTTATTATTGCAGTATGCCCCTTTACCTCTTACAGCCCAGAACAAGTCATCTGTAATTGGGTTGTAAACAATACCAGATAATGTTTCACCATCTTTCTGGAGTGCTATGCTAATTGCAAAGTGAGGTATGCCGAATAAGAAATTTGTTGTACCATCTAATGGGTCAATTACCCATTTCATTCCTGAGTTAGTTTTACTATTTTTTATAAAACCCGCTTCTTCAGCAAGAATATCATAATCTGGATAAGCTCGAGAAAGTTCGTTTATCAAGATTTTTTCAGATTGAATATCAGCAGCTGAAACAAAATCTGACACCCCTTTAATGGATACTTGCAAATTTTCCACTTCACCAAAATCTCTAACAAGCTTTTTACCTGCCTGTCTAGCTGCTGCAAACATCGTATTAATATGTGGACTGCTATAGCTCATTTATCATTACGCTTAAGATAAGTCATATCTTCGGTATTAATGACTATTTCTTCACCTTGGTCTATGAAAGGAGGGACCATTACCCTGATATCATTATCAACAATCGCCGGTTTATTTGAAGAGGCAGCTGTTTGACCTTTGACTACCGCTTCCGTTTCTTTTACAGTAAAAACCATTGTCTTTGGAAGTTGAAGACCAATTGGGACTTCATCATAAAGCTCCAGTGTTACCTCTTCGTTTTCTCTTAACATTTTAGCTTTATCTGCAACAAATTCCTCATCAAGTTCAATTTGTTCATATGAAGTTAGGTTCATAAAAACTAGCTTACTTTCTTGCTTATATAAATACTGAAATTGTTCTTCCTCAACTCTCGCACGTTCGACTTGTTCCGATGCTCTAAAACGCTCATTAAGTTTAGAGTTACTTTTTAGGTTTTTCATCTCAACTTGATTAAATGCTCCACCTTTTCCAGGTTTTACGTGTTGAGCCTTAGTAACAACCCACAATGCATTCTGATGCTCTATAATCATGCCGGGTTTGACGGCATTACCATTAATTTTCATAAAATTTAATTTTCTAAATCTTTATTCCAATTTCCAAGGGCTGCTTTTTTATTCATTAAAGCTCTATGTGAAAATGCAGATTTTGCATTAGTCATATTCTCTTCTTTGCCCATCCATGCTTTTAAAGCAGCTTGTTGTAGGGCACGTCCATAAGAAAAACTTAACTTCCAACTAAATCCACCAATCTTATTCATGGCATCTAAATGTGCAGTTGCATCAATATCAGACTGACCACCTGATAGAAAGGTAATTCCTGGTAATTCTTCTGGAACATTTTCCAATAAACATTTCACAGTTTTTTCTGCTACTTCTTTTACTCCAGCTTGTATAGGGCAACTGTTTCCTGATATAACCATGTTTGGCTTTAAAATTGTTCCAGTGATATCTACATTTTTATCTTTAAGGTGCTTAAATAGAGATTTTAAAACTCTTGAGGTAACTTCATAGCATTCATCTATTGAATGTGAACCATCCATAATTACCTCAGGCTCAACAATTGGAACCATTTTATTTGTCTGAACAATTTTTGCATAATTTGCAAGTCTATGCATATTTTCATTTATACAATTATCAGTTGGAACATCATTACCTATATTTATAACGGCACGCCATTTAGTAAACTTAGCTCCAAGTTCAAAATATTCTTTACATCTTTGATCTAAATCATCGAGACCGTTAGTAACTGTTTCTTCAGAGTTATCATTAATAGGTGACAAACCCTTATCTACTTTGATACCTGGAAGTGCACCTTGATTTGAAATTACTTTTACAAGAGATGTTCCATCTTCAGAAATTTGCTTTAAGGTTTCTTCAAATAAAATAACCCCACCAATATTGCCTTTCATTCCATCTGCCTGGAAGAGCATTTCACGATAAGTTTTTCTGCTTTGCTCAGTTGATTCAGTATTTATTGAATCAAATCTTTTTTTTATGGTACCAGTGCTTTCATCTGCTGCAAGTATTCCCTTACCATTCGAAACAATATATTCTGCAATTTCATTTAAATTAGTTAATGTCATATTTATTAATCCTTAATCTTTAGGTTTTATGCAATTATAAAATATTTTGCGAAGCCAAACCAGGCAACTGCTTTCCTTCTAATAACTCAAGTAAAGCACCTCCGCCAGTAGAAATATAAGTAAATTTATCTTTAACACCAGCCATTTCTATTGCTGCAACAGTATCACCACCACCCGCAAATGATTGAATTTTTCCAGCTTGTGTTAATTCTGCAATATATTCAGCTATTTCAATCGAGGCCTTATTGAAAGGAGAAACTTCAAATACTCCTGGAGGACCATTCCAAAAGACAGTTTTAGATGATTTTATTTGTTCTTTTAGCTCTTTTATAGAAACTGGTCCAATATCAAGAATCATTTCATCCATATCAATTTGATTTATTTTTTTTATATTAGAGCTAACATTATTTTCTATTTTTAGTGCAACGTTTGCATCTTGAGGCAATATAATTTTACAACTATTCTCTGCTGAAAAATTAAATATATCTTGAATAATATTTTGAACATTTTTTTCAGCTAGTGATTTTCCAATGTTGAAACCTTGATACTCTAAAAAACTATTTGCCATACCTCCACAAATAGCGATAGCTGACATTTTTTTTGCAAGATTCTTTACTATTGAAATTTTAGTAGAAATCTTAGAGCCACCCATTATTGTAATAGCAGGCTTGTCTGGATCTGTAATAATCTTATTTAAATTTAACAACTCATCATAAAGAAGTTCACCGCAATAAGATGGCAAGTATTTAGTGATAGCAGATATTGAGGCATGTGCGCGATGTGAACACGCAAACGCATCATTAATATAAACATCAGCTAATTGAGATAAAGACTCTGCAAAACCATCGTCATTTGCTTCTTCTTCACTATAAAATCTACAGTTCTCCAATAAGATTATTTTACTAGAATCTGTTTCAGAAATTTTATTTTTTACATCTACGCCAATACAGTCTGAAATAAACTCAATATCTTTATTAAGAGCTTTTTTTAATGGTTCAATTAATTGTTTTAACGATAAATCATTACTACTCGTACCTTTAGGGCGACCTACATGAGATAAAATTATAATCTTAGAATTAAGAGATGTAAGTTTTAAAATTGATTTCTTTATTCTAATAATTCTTTCACTTTTATGTAATTCTTCAGAGTCAAGAGGTACATTAAGATCAAATCTAATTAAAACAGTTCTATCTTTTTTGTTAAATCTTTTGACCTTATTCAGATCTATCATTTTATTTTGATTTGCTCATTACAATAGCAGTGTCACACATTCTATTTGAGAAACCCCATTCATTGTCATACCAACTAAGCACACGTCCAAAAGTTCCATCAATTACTTGAGTTTGAGTTAAATCAAAATTTGATGATGCTGGGTTGTGATTAAAATCACTTGAAACAAGAGGTTCTGAATTTACAGTTAAAATACCTTTTAAGTTTTTTGATTTTGAAGCCTTAGTCATTGCTTTATTTATATCGTCAGCAGTAACATTCTTTTTTGTAACAAATTTAAAATCAATTAAAGATACATTTGGAGTAGGTACTCTGATTGCTGTTCCATCTAATTTTCCTGCTAATTCAGGCATAACTAGTCCAACAGCCTTAGCTGCACCAGTGGAAGTAGGTATCATAGAAAGTGCTGCTGCTCGAGCTCTTCTAGGATCAGAATGAAATGTATCTAATACTTTTTGGTCTCCAGTATAAGCATGAATAGTAGTCATATAGCCATGAACAATTCCAAAATTATCGTTTAATACTTTAGTAACAGGGGCAAGACAATTAGTTGTACAAGAGGCATTAGAAACTACTTTATCTTTTTTAGTTAGAGTTTCATGGTTAACTCCATAAACAATAGTTTTATCTGCATCACTACAAGGTGCAGATACTAATACTTTTTTTGCACCAGCTTTTAAGTGCATTGATGCAGTATCTTTTGAGGTAAATAAACCTGTGCATTCAAAAACAATGTCAATTTTTAATTTTTTCCAAGGAAGCTGCTTTGGATCACGTTCTTTTAATACCGCAATTTTCTTTTTACCAATAACTATTTGCCCATTTTTGATGTTTACCTTTTCTTTTAATGGTCCATGAATTGAGTCGTATGAAAGTAAAAAAGCATTTGTTTCTACTGGAGCTAAATCATTTATAGCAACGATATTTATATCTTTTCTTTTGTTTTCGATGATAGATCTTAGAACCAATCTACCAATTCTTCCAAAACCACTAATTGCAACATTTATTGCCATACTTAACTCCTTATATTTTTTTAATTATTTGTTTATAAATCTTTTCAGATGATAATCCAAAATATTTATAAAGTTCTTCATAGGGAGCGCTAGCTCCAAAGCTTTCAATACTTATATTTAAAGTACCTGATGGACATATGTCATTCCAACCCATTTTCACACCGGCTTCAATAGAAACATTTACTTTTGAGCTTCCTTTTATTTTATTTTGATATGCAGGTGTTTGATTTTTAAATAACTCAAAGCACGGAACTGAAACTACTCTGCAAGATATTTTATTTTTATTTAGCAGCTTCATAGTGGAAATTGCTAAATTCACCTCAGAGCCAGATGCATATAGTGTCACGGTAGGTTTTTTTGAAGAGCTGTTTAATTCGTAGGCACCATATGAACATAGATTTTCTTTACTATATACATGTCTTATAGGGGATAGTTTTTGTCTTGTTAAAGCCATTACACTTGGATTTTTTGAAGTATTTAATGCTTGCTCCCAACATTCAATAGTTTCATAGGTATCGGCAGGCCTGTAAACATTTACATTTGGAGTAGCCCTTAAACTTGCCAACTGTTCAATTGGCTGATGAGTTGGTCCATCTTCACCTAATCCAATAGAGTCATGAGTAAGAACATAGATTACTCTTTGCTCCATTAAACCTGATAATCTAATTGAAGGCTTGCAATAATCCGCAAAGATTAAAAAAGTTCCACCAAATGGAATAATTCCTTGATGTAGTGACATTCCATTCATTATCGCTGCCATCGCATGCTCTCTAATTCCATAATATATGTATTGTCCATTATATTTTGGAGCTGCAATAATCTGTGCTTCTTTTGCTTTAGTATTATTTGAGCCGGTAAGATCGGCAGATCCACCAATAAATTCAGGCATTAATCCACTTATTTTATTAATAACCATTTCAGAGGATTGTCTTGTTGCAAGCGACATGGGATCTTTAATCAATTTCTTTTTAAAAGTAGTGAGAGCTTTTGTAACTGTGGTAGGTATTTTACCTTTTATTCTTCTATTAAATTCTGTTTTTTGTTTAGAGGAAATTTTTGAAAAACTATTATTCCATTTCTTAAACTCAGCCTTGCCAAATGTTGAACATGTTCGCCACTGGTTTAATACCTTTAGAGGTATTTGAAATGGTTCGTTGGACCAGTTTAATACTTTTCGAGTTAATTGAATTTCATCATTTCCTAAAGGTGAGCCGTGCGCAGAAGATTTACCTTCTTTATTGGGTGAGCCAAATCCAATCTTAGTTTTACAGCTAATTAATGTAGGTTTTTTTGATTTTTGAGCAACTTTAATTGCTTTTGCAATTGAATCTGGATTATGTCCATCAATAGAAATTGTATTCCATTGGTAAGACTTAAATCGATTAGTAGTATTTTCAGAGTTTGCTAAATTTACTGGTCCATCAATAGATATGCCATTGTCGTCAAAGAAAACTATTAATTTATTAAGCTTTAGGTGACCAGCTAAAGATGCAGCTTCATGACTAATTCCTTCCATTAGATCACCGTCACTTGCAATAACATAAGTAAAGTGGTCTGAAATTTTTCCAAAGGAAGTTGCTAAGATTCTTTCACTTAACGCCATTCCTACAGCATTTCCAAAACCTTGCCCAAGTGGCCCAGTTGTTGTTTCAATACCGCTAATATGACCATATTCAGGATGCCCAGCACATTTACTATTTAGCTGCCTAAAATTCTTTATATCTTGAATTGAAATGTCTTTATATCCAGTAAGATAAAGCAAAGAATAAAGAAGCATTGAGCCGTGCCCAGCAGAAAGAATAAACCTGTCTCGGTTAAACCATTTTGGATTTGCTGGATCAAATTTTAAAAATTTTGTAAATAAAACTGTAGCAACATCTGCCATACCCATTGGAAGGCCAGGGTGTCCACTGTTAGCTTGTTGTACTGCATCAATTGATAAGAATCTTATAGCATTTGCAAGAGCGTTGTGCGTTTTATTTTTATTCGATTCTTTGGGCATTTAGAAAAAAAAGGCTTACAAATGGTTTGTTAATTGAATTGGTAACTACCTCTGACTCTTAAATGATTATATCAAATAAAGAAAGCAAAATATCACAGAATATTTTTAAATTTTTCTTATTGACGGTGGATAGAAAAGACAGTTAAATCATGATAATTATTTGGAGATTACAGGTGTCAAAATTAGATTCTGCTGAAAAAATGTTGCACGAAACAATAGCCAAACTTTCACATGAAGTTGATAGGCTTTCAGTGAAAATAAAAGAAATTCCAATCTTAGAAAATAATAATAACGAACTAGCTCAAAAAAATCATAACTTGGATAATGAAATTAAAATTCTTAAATCTGATTTTATCGAATTAAAAAATTTCGCCGGTAGTATATCAGATCAGCTGGATGAAAGTATTTACAGTATTAAGGATATACTAGACTCATAAGATATGCCTGAGATTAACATAAATATAAATGACCAAGATTATACAGTTGTCTGTGATCCTGGTGAAGAACAGCATTTAAAATCACTTGCCTCACAGATAGATTTCAAAGTAAGAGAATTAACCAAGAGATTTGGGAAAATTGGTGAAACTCGTCTTATGGTTATGGCTTCATTATTAATGGCTGATCAAGCACAAGAGCTTTCTAAGCAAAATAAAGATAATATAGTCAAAATAAAGTCTCTCGAAGCTTCATTGGATGAAAATGAAAAGCGCACTACAAATAATCAAGATAAAAGCACTGATTATATTGAGCTAACCAATGAAAAAATTAATGATCTTTTAAGCAAGATAGCGTCAATAAATTAATATCTTTAAAATTTATTATTATGTCTGATTTTAACAACAAGTCTGAGAAATCAGCTTTACGTAAATTTTTGCTCAATAGAAGATCTTCATATGCCAGTATAAATGACATCACTAATAATTTGCATGTTCATATCAAGCCATTAATTGATTCATTTATCACTCAACACGTATCTATATTTCAGCCATATAATAATGAAATAGATACAAATAATTTAATCACCTTATTATTTTCAAAAAAAATTTCTATATCCCTGCCTTGTATAGATGAAGATTCTAATCAAATGATATTTAGAGAACTGAAAGAGGGTGAAGAATTAGTAAAAGGTAAATATGGCATATTAGAACCAAGTGATAAAAATAAAGTTATTATTCCATCTGTGTTATTTATTCCACTTCTCGCATTTGATGATAATGGAAATCGCTTAGGTTATGGTGGCGGTTATTATGATAAATATATTGAAGAATTAGAAAATAATGAAAACATGTCCATAAAGATAGGTGTTGGTTATTCATTCCAAAAAATTAATGAGGTACCAAATAATAGTATGGATAAAAAACTTAATTGGATTTTAACTGAAAAGTATTTATATAAGGTTTAAATGAGAGTATTATTCCTTGGAGATATTATTGGTAGAGCTGGCAGAAAAGCCCTGCAAAACAATTTAAAAGAAATTAAGCAAAAATATCAAATTGATTTTACCATTATAAATGGTGAAAATTCTGCAGGTGGATTTGGTATTACCGAAGACATATGTAGAGATATTTATTCATATGGCGGTGACGTAATTACAACTGGCAATCATTTATGGGATCAAAAAGAAATAGTTGATTATATCGCTAAAGATGGCAATTTATTAAAGCCTTACAACTTTCCAGAAGGCACACCAGGCCTTGGGTTCAATATATATAAAACAGCAAAAGACGAGAGTATTATGGTCATAAATCTTATTGGCAATGTTTTTATGAAGCCTGATGATAACCCTTTTCTAAAAGTTGAAGAAATTATGAGAAAGCACCGACTAGGTAGCGATCTAAAATTTATTTTTGTTGATTTTCATGCTGAAGCTACAAGTGAAAAAGTTGCCATGGGGCACCATTTGGATGGCAGGGTAAGTGCTGTGGTGGGAACTCATCAACATATTCCAACTGCAGATGGCCATATACTTCCAGGAGGAACAGCGTACCAAACTGATGCAGGTATGTGTGGAGACTACAACTCAATTATTGGGATGAATAAAGAGCCAATCTTAGAGAGATTCCTTGGCATGAAAAGTAAGTCTAAATTTTCCCCTGCATTAGGTGAGGCCACCCTGTGCGGGGTAGTTATTGAGTCAGATTTAGAGACTGGTCTTGCTAAAACAATAGAACCAATTAAAATTGGTGGCGTTCTAGGAAAATAAAAATGGCAGGCCATTCTAAATTTAAAAATATTCAATTTCGAAAAGGTGCTCAAGATAAAAAAAGAGCAGTCTTATTTTCAAAACTTTCAAAAGAAATAACTGTTGCGGCAAAATCAGGTATGCCAGATCCAGATCAGAATGCTCGACTTAGATCTGCGATACAAGTTGCAAAAGCAGCAAGCTTTCCAAGAGAGAATATTGAAAGAGCAATTAAGAAATCTTCTGACAAGTCAATGGGTATGTTTGATGAAATAAGATATGAAGGCTTTGGTCCAGCTGGCACTTCTATTATTGTAGAAGCCTTAACAGATAATCGAAATAGGTCAGCTGCAGATATTAGAGCAATATTTCAAAAAAATGGTGGTAATTTTGCTGAAAGTGGATCGGTATCTCATCAATTTACACGTTATGGTTTTTTAAAATACCCAACATCTATTTGTAACCAAGATGAATTTTTTTCTTCAGCTATAGAATCTGGAGCGGAAGACTGTTTATTTGAAGATGATGGTTTTGAAGCCTTATGTTCACCTGATAATTTAGCGGCCTTCTATAGCTCTCTAGAGAATATTTTTAAAGAACCAGAATCTTCAGGATTTCTATGGAAGCCATCTAATTTGATAGATGTAACTGGAGAAAAAGTTAAAATATTATTTAATTTATTAGATGAATTAGATGACAATGAAGATGTTCAGGCAGTATTTTCAAATTATGATGTATCCGAAGAAGACATTTCAAGTCTAGCTTAGTTATTATTAACTGTTATTTATTATTAATTAAATTAACCTCTAAATTATAAATAATTTGATTCGAATTACTATATGTCAGGAAAAGCACCCAAAAGAAAAGGCGATGGTTACGAAAGAGAGCTAGCAAAATATTTCAATAAGATTGTATTTGATAATGAAGATCTTGTGCAAAGAGCACCTCTGTCAGGTGGTGGTGCGGTAAAATCTTCTGGTGGAAGTGATTTAAAAAATACACCCCACATATATGTAGAAGCAAAAAGAACTGAAAAATTCCAAATACATCAATCTGTGGCTCAAGTCAGAGAAAATATTGAAATTTCAAAATCTGAATCAATGCCAGTTGTAATTACTAGAAGAAATAGGCAAGAAACTGGTGAATCACTATGTATAATAAAATTAGATGATTTTTTAGAATTATATAAATTGCTACTTAAAGATAAGAAAATCTAAATTTAGAAGTATTGCCCTAATTATGACATTTTTTTAAACCATCAAGATATTATGGAAACAGACGTATTAGAAATAAGTGCTCAGGTTAATGATGAGTTCACGTTAATATCGCTTTTTTTTAGAGCTGACTTAGTTGTTAAGTTAGTCATCTTGATGCTTTTTGCAGCTTCTGTTTTTTCATGGGCAATTATAATTCAAAAGATCAAGCTTTTTAAAAAAATCAAAGAACTGAGTGATAACTTTGACTCTGTTTTTTGGTCTGGTAAATCAATCAAAGCAATACAGTTAGAATTTAAAGATACTGAAGATTTTCCTGTGAAAAATGTTTTTGATGACGCTGTAAAAGAAATAAAAAAATCTGAAAGTGAAAAAAGCGTTTCATCTCTTCCAACTCGTCTTGATGCTGTAATAGAGTCTTCGATAGATTTGGAGACTGAAAAGTTATCAAGTATGTTTAACTATTTAGCTACGATAGGCTCTACCTCTCCATTCATAGGGTTATTTGGAACAGTTTGGGGTATAATGAATTCATTTCAATCTATTGCTATTTCAAAGAACACAAGCCTAGCTGTTGTAGCTCCTGGTATAGCCGAAGCCTTATTTGCAACCGCACTTGGATTATTGGCCGCAATTCCAGCCGTGATTGCATATAATTTGTTTACTGGTCAGGTAAATAAAGAGTCAGCTCGCATGTATAGGTTCAAAGATCAATTTAACAATATTTTTTTAAGAGGCTTAGATACAAAGAAGGTGATTTAATTTATGCCTAGAAATATTAAATCTAAACCCTTCAGTGAAATAAACGTAACTCCGTTCGTTGATGTAATGTTGGTTTTGCTAATTATTTTTATGGTAACTGCACCATTATTAACAGTAGGAGTACAAGTTGATTTACCGGAAAGTAATGCTGACTCTCTTCAGTCTGATAACGAGCCTTTAGAATTAACAATATCTAAAGATGGTAATATTTATATTCAAGAAACTGAGGTTAATATTAAAGAGCTAATTCCTAAACTAGTTGCTATTACAGAAAATAGATTGGATACAAAAATTTATGTTAGAGGAGATGAAGTGATTAACTATGGAAAAGTTATGCGAGTATTGGGCGAGTTGTCTGGATCAGGTTTTTCTAAAGTAGCTTTAATAACTAAACCTATAACTAATTAATTATGTAATGCCACAAATATGCAGATTTCAATTATTACCTCATCACTTCTACATATTGGATTCATTGTTTTAACAATTTTAGGGCTACCTATCTTTAATTCACCAGTAATTGATATTCCTCCTGTTGTACAAGTTGAAATATTAGAAATTACTGAACAAACTAATGTTCCAGAAGTTAGCAAAAGAGAAGTTGTTGAAAAAGAAGAGGATAATAAAAAAAAAGATAATCTAAAGATCAATCAGCCAATTCTTAAACCAAAGATAGAAAAATCAGATGAAAAAATTAAAGATCCAGCCCCAGAGGAAGAAATTATTAAACCTGAAGTAGTAGAAAAAAAATCAGTTGTGAATATGCCCATTAGGAAGCCAGTAATAAAAAAGAAAGATAATTTTGACCCATTAAAAATTGCAGAACTTATTGATATGGCACAAGACACTAAGCCGATTGAAGACGCTAAGGATGAAGAATACGAGTCTCTAGACTCAACCGATACTCTGGTCGACAAACTGACATTAAGCGAAGAAGACGCCATAAGATCACAATTTTTACGCTGTTGGAGTATACCCATAGGAATGCCCGAAGATGATAGCTTGGTGGTGAAAGTTAAGATATCATTAAGGCAAGATGGCTCATTAATGAAACCACCTGAAGTAACTGATCATCAGAGAATGAACAAACCAAGTCAAAAATATTTTAAAGTATTGGCAGAAAGTGCTTTAAGAGCAGTAAGAAGGTGTGATCCAATTAAAACTCCTTCAATAGATAGATATGAAGATTGGAAAACTCTTCAACTTAATTTTGATCCAAGAGAAATACTAAGGTAACTATCATGATAAGACTTATAAAATTTTTTGCAATTATTAGCTTTTGCTTAACTACCAATGCAATAGCACTAATAGAAATTGATATAACGGAGGGCAATAGAGAACCATTACCCATCGCCATTTCAGATTTTTTCTACGATGAAGTAGACTCATTAAAATTAAATGAAATTTCCAATAATCTCTCTGATGTTGTTAAGGCAGACTTGGAGCGATGTGGTTTATTTGCTCCTATTAATGAAGATGCTTTCATTCAGAAAAATTCTGCAATGCATTTAAGACCAAGGTTTGAAGATTGGAGATTAATTAAATCTCAAGCCCTAGTCACTGGAAAACTAAAAATTGTTGATGAAGACAAATTGAGAGTTGAATTTAGATTGTGGGATACACTTGCAGAAAAAGAAATTGAGGCTTTAGTTCTAATAACTACATTAGATAACTGGAGGCGAATTAGCCATATGATTTCTGATAAAGTTTATGAAAGACTAACTGGTGAAAAGGGTTATTTTGATACTAGAATATTGTATGTCTCAGAAAGTGGACCTAAAAATAAAAGAATTAAAAAATTAGCAATTATGGATCAAGATGGTGCAAATCATCGTCATTTAACTAGTGGTAAGGAATTAGTATTAACTCCTAGATTTAACCCAGTTAAACAAGAAATTACTTATCTTTCATATTTTAAGAATTTGCCAAGGGTATATTTGTTGAATATTGAAACTGGAAACCAAGAAGTTGTTGGAGACTTTCCTGGTATGACATTTGCCCCAAGATTTTCTCCAGATGGAAGTAAAATTATAATGAGTTTAGCAAAAGATGGAAATTCAGATATCTATGTAATGGATTTAAAAAGTAGAGTTGTTACTAGATTAACAACTAATGCAGCAATTGATACTTCGCCAAGTTATTCACCAGATGGAAGAAAAATAACCTTTAATTCAGATAGAGGTGGAAGTCAGCAATTATATGTAATGGACAACGATGGTAGAAATCAAAAAAGAATATCCAATAAAGGTGGAAATTATGCAACGCCAGTATGGTCACCAAGGGGAGATTTAATTGCTTTTACAAAAAACTTTAAGGGTAGTTATGCTATTGGAGTAATGAGAACTAATGGAGAGGGAGAAAGATTGCTTACTGAAAGTTGGTATCAGGAAGCACCTTCTTGGTCGCCAAATGGAAGAGTACTTACTTTTTATCGGGAAACTCCAGCAAATGACACTGGCCAAGGTCATTCTTCAACTTTATGGTCCATCGACCTAACAGGTTTTAATGAAAGAAAAATTGATACACCTCAAGATGGATCTGATCCATCATGGTCTAATTTGCTACAGTAAAACCTAAAAAATACACTTAATTTTATCTAGACTTGGAACTATTAAGTAAATAGAGTACTAAAAGGGGCAATATTAAATTTTTGGAGAAAACATACAAATGAATCAAAGCATTAAAAAATTTAGCAATTTCTTTGCTATTTTCCTATTAACCTCGTTTCTTGCAGCTTGTGCAACCGCACCTACAGAAACTTCATCAACTAGTCAAAGTCAAGTTGTTGGAGGAGTTTACGTTGGAACAGAAACTATTGAAATGTTAGCAGTAAATGTTCCAGATAGAGTTTTCTTTGCATACGACAGTTATTCATTAGCAGCTTCTGCTCAAGCAACTCTGAGTAAGCAAGCAAAATGGCTTAAAGCAAACCCATCTATTGCAATTGCTATAGAAGGACATGCAGATGAAAGAGGCACTAGAGAATATAACTTAGCACTAGGCGATAGAAGAGCTTCATCAGTAAAAGATTATTTAATGAGTCAAGGAATTAGCTCAAATAGAATAAGCACCATTAGTTATGGTAAGGAACGACCAGTACAAAGTGGTTCGAATGATACATCATGGGCTCAAAACAGACGCTCGGTTTCAGTCAGAACAAATTAAGATTACAAAACTCAAATTTAACTTCAGCTATTTGCCTTTATTTAGACAAATAGCTGTGTTTGACTTATAAATAAAATATGAGTCATTTTATGTCTAGTTCAAATACTAAAACAATTATCTTAAGTTTTATTTTTATAATTGGGTTAGGCTCAACAGCTAGTTCAAATTCAACTGATGATATTATTGCAAAAATTAATTCAATAGAAAATAGAATAAAAGTTTTAGAAAAAGCTACATTTAATAAAACAAATTCTAGCCAAAATAACTTTAGTGCTGGAGATTATGAGTCAATTATAACAAGACAATCAATTCAAATCTCTGAACTTCAAAACCAGATACAAGAGTTAACTGGTAGTATAGAAGAAGTTTTATTTAGCCTTCAAACATTAATCAATAATTTTAATAATTTTAAAGCTGATACAGAGATGAGATTTTCAGATGTAAATGTTGCTACTTCCACTAACAACAATCAAGCAGTAGTATCAACTGAGAACGAAGTTGTAGATTATGACCTAGCTCCAAAAAATCTTGGCACTCTTGCAGTGCCATTAGAAGAAAATAATACTGTTGCTGGTGAGCAAGAAATTACAGCTACTATTGATCAAGAAAGCTTGATTTTGGTTGAAGACAAGAAGCCAGAATTATTAATTCTACCAGAAGGCTCAGAAATTGAACAATATAACTTTAGTATAAACTTGCTAACTTCAGGTGATTATGAAGGTGCAGAAGGTGCCTTAAAAGAATTTATTAAAATATCTAAAGATGAGAAGCTTTTATCAAACTCATATTTTTGGCTTGCAGAAACTTACTATGTAAGAGAAAACTTTAAAGATGCTGCAAAAAATTATTTATCATTATATCAAAATCATTCAGATAGTCCCAAGGCACCAAGTGGACTATTAAAATTGGGAATTTCGTTGGTTAAAATGGGCCAATTAGAACAAGGATGTGCTTCTCTAGCTAAGTTAAGAATTAGCTATCCAGAAACAGCGCAATCTATTCTAGACAGAGGTGATATTGAGATTCAGAGAAATGGCTGTAAAGTTAATTAAACCAAAAAAATCAAAATCTTTTGATCCAATATTAGAACAAGATTTTTTTAAAAGTCTCTTAAAATTTAAGCTCGGTAAAAAAATTGCTGTCGCTGTATCTGGAGGTCCAGATAGCTTAGCTTTAACTATATTGCTACAAAAATTTTCTTTAGAAAATAACATTGCTTTAAAAGCTATTAGTATTGATCATGGTTTAAGAAAATCATCTAAAGATGAATTGCAATGGCTAGCATCTGAATTTAAAAAAAGAAAAATAAAGCATAAAATAATAAAATGGAAAAATATTAAGCCAAACTCAAACATTCTTTCCAATGCAAGAGATAAAAGATATGAGCTTCTAATCAAAGAATGTGAAAGAATAAATATTAGATATCTATTCACAGGCCACCATTTGGACGACCAAGTTGAAAATGTCTTGTTACGTATTATTCGGGGGAGTGGGATTAAAGGGTTAGGGTCCCTTCAAGAAAAATTTAATTTTAAAAAGAGTAAGGTAAATATTTTACGACCTTTATTAAAATATCCAAAAAAATCTTTAATTTCTTATTTAGCAAACGAAAAACAAAAATATATATTGGATCCAACCAATACTGATAATAATTTTGATCGATCAAGAGTACGTAAGGTTTCTAGTCATTTAATCAATGAAGGATTAAATAATAAAAGGCTTTTAAATACCATCAAAAATCTAAAAGAAGCAAATAATTCAATTAACTATTTGATTAACTCATCACTGAAAAGTTTTATAAAAATTAACAGTAGAGGGGTAATATCTATATTAATAGATCAATTTAAGCCATTGCCTGAAGAAGTAAAATTTAGATCTATATCAAAACTTCTTATATTTATTGGAAAAGGAAAGAATACTCCAAGATCTAAAAATATTTTGAATCTATTAGATCTTATTTTTAAAAATAATTTTAAAAGTCTAACAATAGCTGGGTGTTTAGTTAAGAAAGAAAAAAAAGAAATACTATTTTTACCTGAAGTTACTAGAAAACTTTGTGTTACTAAAATTGCATCAAGTAATTTTATTTGGAATGAACAATACAAGGTAACTATGAAAAATGATTATGCTAAAGGACTATCTATTCAGTACCTCGGAGAAAATGGAATAAAATCAGTGCCCAAAAGATATAGCAATAAATTAATCAAAGACATTTACCCGCCTTCACATTTAAGTATATGGAAAGGTAAAAAATTAATTGCCGTTCCAGACATTAATTATTCAGACAAAAATATTAAGTCTATTAAAAAATATGAGTTAATTGATATTCATTCACAGTTAAAAGAATAATTGCATCAATAAGCTATTGATTTATATAATTTATTTGGTTTACTATATTTCTTGTAAGTATTGAATTAGTTATTACATATATATTAATATTATTTTGAAATCATGAATTTAAAAAACATAGCTCTCTGGCTCTTTATTGGCTTAATTATAATTGGATTATTTAATCTGTTCAATCCTAATGCTAGTAACACTGCCAATACTCTAGATTTAACTTATTCTCAATTTTTAGAAAATGTTAAGAATGGATCTGTAAACGATGTTACTATTCGTGGTAATAATGTTTCTGGAAATTTCTCAGATGGAAGAAAATTTAAAACTTACGCAGTCAATGATCCAACTCTAGTAGAAAAATTAACTAATATGGGTGTTAATATTTCCGCAGCACCTCTTGATGATGGGTTTTCTATACTAGGAATTTTAATCTCTTGGTTTCCTATGCTCTTACTTATTGGAGTATGGGTATTCTTTATGCGACAAATGCAGGGTGGCAAAGGTGGTGCTATGGGTTTTGGAAAATCAAAAGCTAAGCTTTTAAATGAAAATAAAAACAAGATTACATTTAATGACGTTGCCGGTGTAGATGAATCAAAAGAAGAGTTAGTTGAAATTGTTGAATTTTTAAAAGATCCAAGAAAATTTCAAAAACTCGGAGGTAGAATTCCAAAAGGAGCACTATTAGTAGGATCACCAGGGACTGGTAAAACCTTATTAGCTCGAGCTGTTGCCGGTGAAGCTAATGTTCCATTCTTTAGTATTTCAGGTTCTGATTTTGTTGAAATGTTTGTTGGAGTGGGCGCATCTCGTGTAAGAGACATGTTTGAACAAGGAAGAAAACACGCACCATGTATCATATTTATTGATGAAATTGATGCTGTAGGAAGAAGTCGAGGAGCTGGTTTAGGCGGTGGCAATGATGAAAGAGAGCAAACATTAAATCAAATATTAGTTGAAATGGATGGGTTTGATGCTCAAGAAGGTGTTATTATAGTTGCAGCAACAAATAGACCTGATGTTCTTGATCCTGCATTACTTAGACCCGGAAGATTTGATAGACAGATTGTAGTGCCTAGCCCTGATTTAGTTGGTAGAGAAGCTATATTAAAAGTTCACATGAAAAAGATTACATTCGCTCCGGATGTAAATATTAGAACTGTTGCCAGAGGTACACCAGGATTTTCTGGTGCAGATCTAGCAAATTTAGTAAATGAATCTGCTTTACTTGCCGCGAGAAAGAATAAAAAAATTGTTACAATGATTGACTTTGAGGAGTCTAGGGACAAAGTTGCTTTTGGTACCGAAAGAAGATCTGCAGTAATGACAGAAGATGAAATTAAACTGACCGCCTATCATGAAGCGGGTCATGCATTATGTTCTTTAAACCTACCAGCTTCTATGCCAATTCATAAAGCAACAATTATACCAAGGGGTAGAGCACTAGGAATGGTAATGTACTTACCGGAAAAAGATATCATTTCAGTTACTAGAGAAGAATATGAGGCCAGAATGGTAAGTGCGCTTGGTGGAAGAGTTGCGGAAGAAATAATTTTTGGTCGCGATAAGGTTACATCAGGTGCGTCAAGCGATATACAACAGGTCACCAAAACAGCAAGAGAAATGGTTACGCAATTTGGTATGAGTGAAACTCTTGGCCCAATATTATATGCTGAAAATGATGAAGAGGTTTTCTTAGGAAGATCAGTACAAAAACATAAGAATGTCTCTGAAGAAACTGCTAAAACTATTGATTCAGAAATTAAAAAACTTGTTGATGAATCATATGAAAAAACAAAACAAATTTTAAATACTAAAATTGATGATCTTCACACTCTAGCAAAAGGTTTAATTGAATATGAAACTTTAGAGCTAGCAGAAATTAAAGAGCTACTAAAAACTGGAACTATTAATAGAGCAAACCCAGAAGATGAAATCAAAAATGCTGGGCCTTCAGTTCCAAAAAGTGGCAAGTCCAAACCGACTGTTAATCCAGACTTAAAGCCAAAACCACAGACATCTTAAATCTGTTGTAGGATATTAGGGCGAAATGAATTACTACGTGCGCCCAATTTTTTCTAAGAAAAATAAAACTTCTAATGATTATAAAAAATTAGGTTCTTCAAACTTATTTTTTGATACTATTGAAATAATTACTAGAAAAAAAGATAAGATAGATAAAAAATTTTTAAAGTTAGAAGATTTAAGCTCATTAAAAAAAGAAGAGTTAAAGTCTGTCTTAGATCAGATTAAAAACATTACTGCCCCTAGAAAAAAGATAGCTTCAATAGACTTTAATCGGCCGAAAATTATGGGCATATTGAATGTAACACCTGATAGTTTTTCAGATGGTGGGAAATTTAATAACTTAGATAAAAGTACAGCCCATGCATTACAAATGATAAAAGATGGTGCGGATATTATTGATATTGGTGGGGAATCTACAAGGCCTGGCGCAACAACAATTGTAAGTAAAGTTGAAATCGCCAGGGTCATTCCAGCAATAAAAAAACTAAAAAGTAAAAATAAAAAAACTATTATCTCACTTGATACACGAAAGCCTGACGTTATGAGAGCAGGAATAAAAAATAATATTGATCTAATTAATGATGTGTCAGGATTGAGATATAGTAGCAAATCAATTGATTTAATAAAAAAAAATAAAATACCATTTGTACTGATGCATTCGATAAAAAATCCCAAAACAATGCAATCAAATATTAATTATGAAAACGTATTACTAGACGTATACGATTTTTTTAAAAAGAAGATTGCTATATGTGAGCGTAAGAAAATTACTAGACAATCTATAATATTAGATCCAGGAATTGGCTTTGGTAAAACTGTGAAACAAAATTTGAGTCTAATATCTAACATTGCATTACTTCATTCTTTGGGTTGTCCTGTGTTATTAGGTTCATCAAGAAAAACTTTTATTGGTAAACTTGATAAAAATGCTTTAGAAGAAAAAAGATTGGGCGGTTCTTTATCAACAGTTATCTATGCACTATCTCAAGGTGTTCAAGTTTTTAGAGTGCATGATGTGTTTGAGACCTCTCAGGCGATAAAGGTTTTTAATAAATTATAATCATTACAAAAATGCAAAAAAAATATTTTGGTACAGATGGAATTCGTGCAGCATCTAATAGCTATAAGCTTAATGGTTTAACAATGATGCGTTTGGGTATGTCTTTAGGTAAATTATTTACTAAGGGCGAACATAAACACAGAGTAGTAATAGGTAAAGATACGAGATTATCAGGTTACACTATTGAACAATCATTAACCTCAGGTTTATTGTCAATGGGATTAGATGTTCTATTACTTGGACCTATACCAACTCCAGGAGTCGCAATGCTTGCAAAATCTATGCGTGCTGATCTAGGAGTTATGATATCAGCTTCTCATAATTCTTATAAAGACAATGGGATTAAAATTTTTGATAAACATGGCAATAAACTATCTGATGAAACTGAATATGAGATTGAAAAGTTAATGGATTCAAACATTGAAGAGCACTTAGTTAGCCCAGAAAAAATGGGAAGGGCTAAGCGACTAGAAGATGCCAATGCTAGATATATAGAGTTTCAAAAAAATACATTTCCAAAAAAAATTAACTTAGAAGGAATAAAAATCGTATTAGATTGTGCGAATGGCGCAGCATATAAATCTGCACCAATTATATTATGGGAACTTGGAGCTGAAGTTATAGCTATTGGTGTTGATCCAAACGGTACTAATATTAATCATGAATGTGGATCTACCCAACCTGAAAATATGGCAAAGAAAGTAGTTGAGGAAAAAGCAGATATTGGAATTTGCCTAGATGGCGATGGCGATAGAGTAATTATTTGTGATGAAAAGGGTAAAATAATTGATGGTGATCAAATCCTTGCACTTTTAGCTTTGCATTGGAAAAAATATAATCAGCTTTCAACGAACGCAATTGTTGCAACAGAAATGTCAAATCTTGGTTTAGAGAATATCTTAAGAGATAATAATATAACGCTACATAGAGCAAATGTAGGAGACAGATATGTAAAAGAAATGATGTTAGATATAGATGCTAATATTGGAGGAGAACAATCAGGTCATATTATTCTCAGAGATTTTATTGAAACTGGTGATGGAATGATTGCAGCACTTCAAGTGTTACGAATTGTAATTGAGAAAAATCAATCATCTAGCAAAACACTCAATGTTTTTGATCCTATACCTCAAAAATTGATAAACTTTAATATAAACGATGGCGAAGTTTTGAGGGCAGATCACACAATCAAAATGATTAATAACTGTAAAGATATGCTTGGAAGTGAAGGTAGGATTTTTGTTAGAATGTCTGGAACAGAATCTTTATTAAGGGTAATGATAGAGTGTAAAGATTCTTCAATTCTTGATAAGGTTGTCTCAGAAGTTGATTCTTTTTTTACAAAATTATAAAAGGTTTTAAATGACAGGTGTAGTAGTTATAGGCTCTCAATGGGGCGATGAGGGTAAGGGTAAAATTGTCGATTGGTTATCAAGCAAAGCTGACGTTGTAGTTAGATTTCAAGGAGGTCACAATGCAGGCCATACTTTAGTTATTGATGGTGAGACTTATAAACTAAATCTATTACCATCTGGTATTTTACGTTCAGACAAAAAATCAATTATTGGAAATGGTGTAGTCTTGGACTTAAGAGCACTTATTAATGAAATTAAAGGTTTAACTGACCGAGATATAAAAATCACTCCCAAAAATTTAACAATTTCAGATAAAGCTTCAATAATTTTACCTCTTCACCAGAAACTTGATGAACTAAGAGAAATTAATGCAGGAAAAGACAAGATTGGAACAACAAAACGAGGGATTGGACCTGCCTATGAAGATAAAGTGGCGAGAAGATCAGTAAGAGTCTGTGATTTATTTGATAAAGAACATCTAAAGCTAAAAGTAGATAACTTATTAAATCATCACAATGCTTTGATGCGTGGGTATAGTGAAGATGAATATGACGCTATTCAAGTTACTGATGAAATTTATAATTTGGGGCAAGAAATAAAGATATATGCAAAATCAATTATTGAAATATCTAGAGAGATAAATAAACCAGATAACAAAATTTTATTTGAAGGTGCTCAAGGTTTTTTGCTAGATGTAGATCATGGTTCATATCCATTTGTTACGTCTTCAAATACCCATTCTAGTTATGCTGCAATTGGTAGTGGGTTGAACCCAAATAGAATCAATCATGTAATGGGTATTACTAAAGCTTACACAACGCGAGTAGGATCAGGTCCGTTCCCAACAGAAGAAGATAATGAAATTGGACAAAAACTTGGAGAAATAGGACATGAATTTGGCACGGTAACAAACAGGAAAAGAAGGTGTGGCTGGTTTGATGCTGTTTTAGTTGAACAAGCTGTACAACAAGCTGGTATTAATGGAATCGCATTAACAAAATTAGATGTTTTAGATACTTTTGAAGTACTTAAAGTTTGTATTGGATATGAGCTTAATGGAGTAAAAATAGATTATTTTCCAAGCTCAGAGTTTGATCAAGCAAACATTAAACCTATTTATGAAGAAATTGAAGGCTGGAATTCTGTAACTGCTGGTTGTCAAAAATTAGAAGACCTTCCTGAGAAAGCAATTAATTATATTAATAGAATAAGTAATTTAATAGGCGCTAAAATAGACTTGGTTTCTACTAGCCCCAAAAGAGAAGATACAATTTTATTAAATGATGTATTTGCCTAAGCTGGAATTAATCGAGTTTCTTTAGCAAGATTTACCATTTCTAATTGAAGTTTAGCAAAAGCCTTTTCTTCAATCTGCCTTACTCTTTCTCTGCTAATCTTATATGTCTTGCTTAATTCTTCTAAAGTTTTAGGTACTTCAGATAATTTTCTAGCACTTATAATATTTTGTTCACGTTCGTTCAGAATATTAATGGCTTTAGATAGTAAGCTTTTTCTTTTTGATAATTCTTCTCTTTCAGCAAGTTTAACTTCCTGATCAGCATCTTCATCAACTAACCAATCTTGCCATTCACTTACACCGTCTTCAGATACAACTGCATTTAGTGAATAGTCGGTACCAGACATTCTTCCTTCCATATCCGAAACTTCTGCTTCTGTAACATCAAGTCTTTCTGCAATTTCTTTAACTTGATCAGGTTTTAAAGATCCATCGTTATAGCTAGTAAGTTGATTCTTAATTTTTTTAAGATTAAAAAATAATTTTTTTTGAGCAGCAGTAGTTCCAATTTTAACTAAGCTCCAAGATTTAAGTACATACTCTTGTATTGCAGCTCTTATCCACCACATTGCATATGTTGAAAGTCTAAATCCTTTTTCTGGATCATATTTTTTTACAGCTTGCATCAATCCAATATTACCCTCAGAGATTAATTCTGTAATTGGTAAGCCATAACCCTTGTAACCCATTGCAATTCTTGCAACTAATCGTAGGTGGCTGGTTACTAATTTATGAGCTGCATCTGTATCACCTTTTTTAATCCATTTTCTAGCTAAAGATATTTCTTCTTTTTGAGAAAGCATGGGAAATTTCTTTATTTGCTGAAGGTAGTGAGTAAGACTCCCTTCGTTTGATAAAGATGGTAAATTCACATTATTATTCATTACTTAATATATTGGGTTTATTTCACTAATTTCAATAGGCCTAATTCTTAATAGAATTAATCAAATTACTCAAGTATTCAGGTTTAAGTGACTGAAATTCAATAATTTTATTTTTAGTAGGATGATTAAATCCTAATAAATATGCATGTAAAGCTTGTCCTGGCAAATCTTTAATTAGATCCTGAATTGATGGACTTAAATTTCTATATTTAAGCATAGGAGTTCTACCATAAACTTTATCACCAATGATTGGGTTACCTTTCTCAGTTAAGTGAACTCTAATCTGGTGCGTTCTTCCGGTTTCTAATTTGCATTCAACCAAAGATGCAAAAGAGTCCCCTTTTTTATCAACATAAGTTTCTAAAGTTTTATAATTTGTAATTGCTTCTTTGCCCTTTATTTTGGAAGACATCATCTTAATTCTATTTTTATTGCTTCGAGATATTAATGAAACTAATTTTCCAGAACTAGGTTTTAATTTTCCCCAGCAAAGAGCTAAATATTTTCTACTAACAGAATGATCTTCAAATTGTTTAGCTAGATTTAAATGTGCTGAGTCATTTTTAGCAACAACAAGTAAGCCACTAGTGTCTTTATCAATTCGATGAACAATACCTGGCCTCTTCCCATCTCCAACTGAAGAAAGACTATTTCCACAATGATAAATTAATGCATTAACCAAAGTACCATTTTTATTACCTGCTCCAGGATGAACTACTAGTCCAGCGGGTTTATCAATCACCAAAAGATCCCCATCTTCATAAACAATATTGAGCTTAATATTCTCTCCTAATAATTTTGAATTTTCCTCATTTTTTTCATTGATAGAAATCTTGTCATTTAATCCCAGCTTGTAATCAGGATCTTTTGTCATTTCATTTACAGTAATAAGACCTTTTTCTATTAAAGATTTGATTTTAGATCGACTTATATTAGGCAGATTTTCTGCTACAAATTTATCTAATCTATAACCAATGTATTTATTTACATTTACTTCAAGATGATGCATTTTACTGTTCATGTCTGATAATCAAAATAATCTTCGAGGTTTAAAATATCTTGTCATATTCATGGGCGTTCTAATTATTGCTGGTGTTTTAGTAATTATTTCTACAATAATATACAGAATAAATGATGAAACATTATTCACAAGCGATAACTCAGATATAAGCACTCCAACAAATATTAAATTGCCTGATAATGCAGATATTAGTAACATTAATAGCAATAGTGAAACCTTGACTATTCACTACACAATCAAAGGTAAAAATTTTATTGGTATATTTTCAATTAAAAATGGTGAAAATATAAAAAAATTTAGTATTAATTAATTTTTAGCCAGCTCTATAAAATCCAACATTATTAGCTGCAATTGATTTACCCAATATATAATCAGCAGCTTTTTCAGCAATCATTACAGTCGAAGCATTTAAGTTTCCAGTAATAATTTTTGGCATAATAGAGGCATCTACTACTCGCAATTTTTCTACACCGTATACTTGCAACTGTTCATCTACTACAGAAGTAGTGTCTTTACCCATCTTGCAAGTACCACAAGGATGGTAGGCGGTATCACCTCTATTTCTTATAAATTCATCGAGCTCACTATCAGTATCAAGTTTTCCAGGGTTTATTTCTTTACCTCGGTACTCATTAAATGCTTGTTGTTGAAATATTTCACGAGCTAATCTTATTCCCTCTCTCATTTCCATTAGATCATGCTCAGTTTGCATATAATTAAATCTAATTGATGGAGCAGCACTCGGATCAGTTGATTTTAATTTTATTTCTCCTCTGCTAGTTGGACGCATTGGACCAACGTGGGCTTGAAAAGCATGACGATCAGGGTTAGTTCTGCCATGATCTAGAACTAATGAAGGAAAAAAATGATATTGAATATTTGGATAATCAACCAATTCATTACTTCTGATAAAGCCACCTGTTTCTAAGTTGGAATAAGCAGCGGTCCCAGTTTTAAATAAGAACCACTCAATTCCAGTAAGAGCCATTTTTATTGGATTATATTCATTAAAGAGCGTTACAGGTTTTTTACACTCATATTGCACATATGTTTCAAGATGGTCTTGTAAATTTTGTCCAACTCCTTCGAGACTTTGTTTTACTTCAACATCCATTTCTGCCAAGTGATCTTGAGGACCAATACCTGATAGCATTAATATTTGTGGTGAGTTTATTGATCCAGCACACAACAAGACCTCCTCATCTGCATAATAGTTTATTAAATTGTTATTACTAACACACTCAACACCTTTTGCTTTACCATTCTCTATAATTATTTTTTTTACGTTAAGATTGGTCTTTATAGTTAGGTTTTTTCGATCTGAGACTGGATGTAAGTAAGTATGACTTGTGCTTTGTCGCTTTCCTTTGAAAATAGTTGTATCCATTAATCCAAAACCTTCTTGTTTGTATCCATTCATATCATTATTTATTTCATGTCCAGCTTGAGCTGCTGCTTCCAAATAAACTTTTGTTAGAACATTTCCATTTTCAGATCTGGATAATCTTAGAGGACCTTGATCATTTCTAAACTCTTTTGATAGACCTTCTATATTTTCTGATTTCTGAAAATAGGGCAGAACATTTGCATAATTCCATTCAGATAAACCGAGTTGAGCCCAATTTTCAAAATCCATAGCATTGCCCCTAACATGAACCATACCATTATGAGATGAGCAACCACCGAGCATTTTCGCTCGTGGACAAAACATTTTTCTATTATTCATGTAAGTCTCAGGTTCAGTATTATAGAGGTAATTATATTTTGGGTCATGCATAGTATATAAAAGTGCTGCTGGCATCGCAGTTTTCCATGTCTTATCAGATGGGCCAGACTCAATAAGCAAGACTTTATGATCAGGATTTTTAGATAGTCGGTTTGCCAACACACAGCCAGCTGAACCAGCACCAATGATTATATAATTATAATTGTTCATTTTAATTATTCAAATTTACCAAATATTATAACTATAGTATATAAATACGTAATGTTTAAAAATATTAATCCTAATTATGCTATCATGTATTCCACTATTCTCTGGGGAACATGGTGGTACCCACTTCGACTTCTAAATGAATATGGTGATAACAATGCTATGCCAATTGTTACTAGTTTTTTAATAGCTACAACTATACTTTTCATAATTTCATACAAAAAGATTCACTTATTCTCTAAAAAAAATATCTATTTAACATTGATAGCTGCAGTCTCAGGTGGAGCTGCTATGTGTTTATATAATGAAGGCTTGCTTCGTGGCAACGTTGGCAGAACTATTCTCTTTTTTTACCTTACCTCTGTTTGGAGCACACTTATTGAAGTCTATTTTTTAAAAAAACCTTTAACTTATTATAGAGGTTTTTCTATCACTGCTGGATTTACTGGTTTGTTTATAATGAATGGTATTGATCAAGGAAATTTTCTACCAAATTCAGCTGCAGATTTCTATGGAATAGCCGCTGGTATAATATGGTCCTTAGGCGCAACTATGTTAAGAGTTAATGATGAATTAGATGTTAATGTTACAACTGCCCTATGTATTTTATTTGGGGCTATTTTTATATTGCTTGCAACACTTCTACCAGATGGACAAACTTTAGGTGGATTCCAGATATCTATGATATCAGAAAATTTAATACTTATAATAGCTATGGCTTTAATCTGGATAATACCCGCGTATTGGTTAAATGTAATGGGTTCAGATCAAGTCGATCCAGGTAGAGCTGGTGTATTAATGATGACAGAAGTTCTTATAGGATTTATTTCTGCATATCTTTTAGCTAATGAATTGATTTCTTTTAGAGAAGCAATAGGGGCAGTATTCATATTAAGTGCACCACTTGTGGAGCTGCACTATTCAGGAAAAGCTAATTAAAACAATAGCTTGAGTATTTTATACTCTAGGAAGTATATAATTCACAGTTATTTGGGATTTTATAAGTTTTTTCTATAGAACCCATTCCCCATCTATGTTTAAATATTTTATTATCTAATTAATTTAGGGGTTAAAAAATGAATATAAGTAAAAAACTAATGATATCTGGAATTCTATTCCTAGGTATTGCACTCGGATTTGCTGGGTGTTCAGAGCAGAAAGTAGCACAAACAGAATGTGGTGCTATTACTGTAGCTGAAATGAACTGGGCATCTGCAGAAATGCTTGCTCACATCGATAAAGTAGTACTAGAAAATGGTTATGGCTGTGAAGTGGAATTAGTTCCAGGATCAACTATGCCAACAGCTACTTCTATGATGGAAAAAGGTGAGCCAGATGTTGCACCAGAATTATGGATCAATGCAGTGAGAATCGCGCTTGATGCTGCAACTGCAGAAGGTAGACTTCATTATGCTGCAGAGGTTTTCTCTGACACAGGTGAAGAAGGTTGGTGGATACCTCAGTATATTGCTGACGCCAATCCTGACATTCAAACTGTAGAAGATGCATTAAATCGACCTGACTTGTTTCCACATCCAGAAGGTGATGGTGCTGCACTTTACACATGTCCATCAGGTTGGAACTGTCAATTAAGTACTAATAACCTATTTAAAGCGTTTGGTGCTGAAGCAAAAGGTTTCAGACTTGTTGATCCAGGCTCTGGAGCAGGATTATCAGGTGCTATTTCTAAAGCATATGATCAAGGCGAAGGATGGATGGGTTACTACTGGGCGCCAACAGCAATACTTGGTAAGTATCCAATGAAAAAACTAAGCTTTGATGTGCCACATGATAATGATGAGTGGAACACTTGTACATCTCAAGAAGATTGTGCAGACCCTCAGAAAAATTCATGGGTAGTTTCTTCAGTTTATACTGTTGTGACTGATCGTTTTAAACAAGAAGCTGGAGTTGGCATGGATTACATTGTCAAAAGAGCGCTGCCTAATAGTACGATAAATGCACTATTAGCATGGAAAGAAGACAACCAGGCAACTGGTGCAGATGCGGCAATGCATTTCTTGTCTAATTATAGTGAATGGCATGACTGGGTAGATGGCTCAGCTAAAGCTAAGATAGAATCAGCACTATAATAACTAAAGATATATAGCGGGCTACAAATTGGCCCGCTATCATTCCAATTAAATTAATTTCAAAATGAATATACCTGAGTTTCTAACAGTATTTCCAAAAATGGGAAAAGTAGACTATTTAGCTTTCAAAAAAACTGTTGATGGAGCTTTTAGGCAATTTTCACGAGCATATGGTGATTCCATAGAATCTTTTTTTGATCCAGTATTATTTTTCTTGGTCAACTTGGAAAAATTACTTCAAAACACTCCGTGGCCAATAGTCATAATGGTATTTCTCTTATTAATTTATTATGGAAGTAGAAGCATATATTTAACAATAGGATCTTTGGCAGCCTTTCTTTTCATAGCCTATTTTGGTATGTGGCAAGACACAATGTCTACAGTAAGTATTATAGGTGTTTGTACACTCCTTGCTATCGGGTTAGGAATTCCTATAGGGATACTTATGTCGGGATCAGATAGAGTAAGATCTGCAGTTGTTCCAATTTTAGACATAATGCAAACTATGCCTAGTTTCGTTTATCTAATCCCTGTTGTAATGCTCTTGGGTATAGGTAAAATTCCTGGTCTTTTAGCAATTATTGTTTATGCAATTCCACCTATGATAAGATTAACTGATTTAGGTATTAGAGAAGTTGATAAAGAAGTTTTAGAGGCTGCAGATGCATTTGGTGCAAATCGAATGCAAAAACTATTTCGTGTACAATTACCTTTAGCGCTACCAACTATTTTTGCAGGTATCAATCAAACTATAATGATGGCATTAGCTATGGTTGTTATAGCTTCAATGATTGGTGTCAGAGGATTAGGACAACCTGTATTAAAAGCAATATCAAATCAATATTTAACAATGGGTCTTCTTAATGGCTTCGCTATTGTAGTCCTTGCTGTAATATTTGATAGAGTTTCACAGTCTTTTGGCAAGAGACTCCAGCAGCATAGAGCGGGCTCACGTGAATAAAGTTAAAATTAAGATAGAAAATTTATACAAAATTTTTGGTCCTAAAGCTGAAAATTATATTCAAGTAGTTAGAGATGGAACTGATAAAGATGAGCTTTTAGCCAAGTATAATCATGTTCTAGGATTAGATAATATTAATTTAGACATATACGATCAGTCTATTCAAGTTGTCATGGGTCTTTCTGGTTCAGGCAAATCTACTTTAATTAGACATATCAATAGACTTATAGAACCAACTGAGGGTGTAGTTTTAGTAGATGATCAAGACGTTACTCGGTTTGATAAAAATGAATTACTTGATTTTAGAAGAACTAGAACTGGCATGGTATTTCAACGCTTTGGATTATTTCCACATCAAAATATTATTGAAAATGTAAAACTGGGCTTGAGTATAAAGGGAGTAGATAAATCTGAATCTAATGAGACAGCAATGTATTGGATTGATAAAGTAGGACTAAATGGATTTGAATTTAAATTTCCAAATCAACTTTCAGGTGGCATGCAACAAAGAGTAGGGTTAGCTAGGGCGCTTGCAACCGATCCAGATATTTTATTAATGGATGAAGCTTTTAGTGCGCTAGATCCATTGATACGATCAGATATGCAAGACCAGCTTCTTGATCTTCAAAAGAATTTAAAAAAAACAATTGTGTTTATTACTCATGATTTAGATGAGGCACTTAAATTAGGAGATAGCATTGCAATATTGAACGGTGGTAAACTTGTTCAAAATGGTAAACCTGAAGACATCCTTCTTAATCCTGCTGATGATTATGTAGAAAAGTTTGTACAAGATGTTAATAGGGCAAAAGTATTAAAAGTTAAATCAATTATGAATAAAAAAAATCAACCCAATGATGCTCCTAAAATAAATATGAATGATAGTATTGAGTCTTGTTTGCCAACTATTTTAGAGACTAGAGCTACTTTAAGTGTTGTCGATGATGACAATAATATTATTGGCTCAATATCTGATAAGGAAGTAGCAAGTATTCTTAGAAGTAATTAAACTAAACTTGCTTTTGCTCAAGATAATTCAATCTACCTTTAATTTCATCACGATCCATATAATATCCTTGAAGGTGACGGTGGCCAGAGTTTGGATCAAATTCTGTTCTCCCATGAAGAAGTCTTAAATTATTAAATGAGAAAATATCTCCTGCTTTTAATCTAAATTTAACAGTAAAGTAGTCATCGTGAAGCAATTCTGCAAATTTTCTATACGCTCTATAAAATAAATCCATTTTATTTGGAGCACAGTCCATAATACTCATATAAGCAATACTGAATCGTATTAAGTTGAAGTCATTATCTTTATCTAAAAGTATTAATGGAGCATGAAGAATTCTAGTTGTGTTCTGAGTATAATCTCGGTTAACAAATTTAACAGGAACTCCAGTTAGAACATCAAAAAACTCAGGGAATTCTTTTTTCATATGCTCTGCAACTTTAAATCCATCAATTGCTGTAGAGTCTCCACCTGTAGCATCATTTACTAAACAGTGTAAGAATTGGTAGCCAGGTGGAATTTCATAGTATGGCAAATCAAGGTGATTTCTAAGACCCAAAGATGTATAAGCAGAATTGTTAGGGTTTGGAATATTAATTACCTCAAATGGGGTTTCAAAAAATGTTTCTCTAAAATGACTAATACGTTCTATTACTGCAGCACCAGAATTTTTTTCAACAGGTGCATTTTCTACTAATGAAAAACCATAGTAGTGAAGTTGCTGTAAATATTTTAATACACCTTCATCACTATCCATTATTTCCTCACAGCTGATTCTTATTTTATCTAAAGATTTAGTTAGAGTACTATTCCATAAGGTATATGGTGACTTATAAGGAGTAGAATTTTTTAATGTATAACAATTCTCCCGAAGCCATTCTGCAGAGAACTCACTAGTATGGTCACCTTCATTCCATTTTACTTTAAGGTTACTATCTCCATCAACACTAAAATTTTCAGGTTGAATATTTTCAGACACAGTCAAAAGATTAAAAGTTCTTTCTCTTGCGGTCGGGTGAATTTCAGAAGGACAATTATCTCTAAGCCATAAGTAATTAAATTGACTAATATGACCATCATTCCACTCTACAATAAAATCGCGATTATCTTTTTTAGCTTCTAGTATCGATAATTTATTTGTCATTATTATTTAAAACTATTGAATTTTTTACCCCAATTTGGAAAGTTGTTTTTATGATTATTATTCAAAGTTTTCATAATTTCAATAAGAAAAAGGTCTCTTTGTTTCTCAAGATCATCAATACTTAATTTGCCTGCTTGTTTTTTTGTACCGGCAATCATTCGATCTTTAAGTTTTTTGTTTAATTTAGGGGCCTTTAATTTAGTCCACGGTAGCTTTAATGCAGGTCCAAATTGTTCTAACATATGTTTCATTCCCTCTTCTCCACCTGCAAGGTGAAAAGTAAGACATACTCCCATAAATGCCCATCTTAATCCTGGACCATACACTATAGCATCGTCAATTTCCTCAGTTGAGGCTATTCCATCTTTAATTAGATGCAGTGATTCTCTCCATAAAGCTTCTTGCAATCTATCTGATATATATCCTTCAATTTCTTTTCTAACCATTAAAGGTTTCATTCCAATATCTTCATATATTTTTTTTAATTTTAAAGCTGATTGCTGAGAAGTTTTTTTACCCTTAACTATTTCAACTAAAGGGAGTAAGTAAACAGGATTAAAGGGATGCCCAATTAGAACACGGTTTGGAAATTTACATTTTGACTGTATTATTGTTGGAAGTAATCCAGAAGAACTCGAAGCAATAAGTATCTTTTTATCTAAAAGCTGATCAATTTCTTTCAATAACGAAGTTTTTAATTTTTCTTTCTCAGGAGCATTCTCTTGAACAAAAGATGTATCTTTTAGAGCATCCTGAAGATTATTATGGCAACTTAAATTCTTTATAGATGCATTTTTATGCAAGCCTATCTTGCTAAGACTAATTAAAGCCTTTTTAACATCAGTCTTTAGTTTCTTAAGAGATCGTAGGCTTGGGTCAAAAGCTTGTACATGATACCCATTTGCAATAAAACGAGCTGTCCATCCAGCCCCAATTACACCAGTACCAATTATTGAGACAATTTTTTTTTTAGCCATTACTTAAACCTAATTTATTACGTGCATCTTTTACATTCATTACGTTTGCACCCATATTGGTAATTATAGTAGTTGCTTTTTCTACTAATGATCCATTTGATGCAAATACACCTTTTTCTAAGTAAAGATTGTCTTCTAGTCCTACTCTGACGTTTCCACCTAAAAGAACTGCTTGTGCCACCATTGGCATTTGCATAGCACCAATTCCAAATGCTGCCCAATTACTTCCCTCAGGAAGCATGTCTACCATATTTTTCATAGAACTTGTATTAGCAGGAGCTCCGTAAGGTATGCCTAAGCAAATTTGATAAAGTGCTGGAGCATCTAACAATCCTTCTTTGTGCATTTCATTGGCAAACCACATATGTCCTGTGTCAAAAATTTCTAATTCAGGCTTAACGCCTAATTCTTGAATTCGCTTTGCGCCTATTCTTAGTTGTTCAGGTGTACTAACGTAAATCATACGTCCATCTCCAAAGTTTAGTGTTCCACAATCTAGTGAGCAAATATCAGGTAATATTTTTTCAACATGACTTAGTCTTTCTAGAGCACTAATGAAATCTGTATTAGGTCCAAACTTTAACAAATCATCTTCAGGGCCGATTTCTATATCACCTCCCATACCACTAGTAAGGTTAATAATTACATCGGTTCCACTATCTTTAATTCTACTAACAACTTCTTTATAAAGCTCATCATCTCTAGTTGCTTTACCTGTTTCAGGATTTCTTACATGCATGTGTGCTATTGCTGCTCCAGCAGAAGCTGCTTCAATAGCAGCGTTTGCAATTTGCTCAGGAGTTACAGGTATAGCTGGATGTTTCCCCACTGAATCTCCAGACCCAGTTACTGCACATGAAATGATGACATCTCTATTCATAAATCTTCTCCTTAATATTTAATTCATAAAAAATTATATTTGTTAATTAGATAAAATAAAGACAATTAATACTGACCCAATCTTTGAAGTAAACATATGAATCAATGTAGAAATTAGGTATTTTTACTGGCTACAAATTAATCAATATGTAAGTATACTAACTATGAACACTGAAAAAATATTTAAAGATATCTTGATGATGTTATCAGATGTTTATCAAAATGAAGGCTCTAAAAATGGTTCTCTTACTGCTGAAGCCTTATCTTTAGCGGGCAACCAAACATTTAATCTTAAAGAAAATGAAGATGATGAGCTTTCAAAACTTTTTAATTCATTTATATCTAATGACGATCATTTGCTTGCACTTCAGTTAAAAGAAATATCAAATTTTTTACCATGGCACCATTCAGATATGGGGGGTAGAATAGAAGGTGATCTTAAAAAACAGTTTATTCAATTTGTACTCTTAGGACCATCAGGAATTATTAACTCTAATGATTATGAGGTTGGTATTTTCATGCAAATGGCAAATATAGATTATCCTGTACGCAGACATCCAGCAGAAGAAACTTTTTTTATAATCTCTGGTAAAGGATACTTTAATAAGGATAGTAATCCTGAAATTTATGGAGAAGTTGGTGATTATGTGCACAATCCATCTATGATAAATCATTCAAATAGAACTGAAGAGCATCATATGATTTGGAGTTGGCGATGGAGTGGCGACATATCAGAAGATAGCTATATTAAAAATAAATAATTATGAAATATCTTTCAAGAATTGAAACTTGGGTCACTAAATCAACTTTAAGTGATGATGGGTGGTCGGAAATTAAACCTTTTTTACTATTAAAGCTAACAACTGATAGTGGTATTGAAGGTTGGGGTGAGGCATTTACTCTTCCGTTTCGAGAAAAAGGAGTTTCAGAAATAATTCATAGTTTAGTTGATGCTATGGCTTCAATTGAAAATCTCACTCCTGAGACTTTTAATATAAAGGCTAAAGAAATTGCTGATAAGCATAGAGGAATTGATTTTTCTGCTGCAACAAGTGCAATAGAGATGAGCCTATGGGATATTTTTAGCAAAGAAGAAAAAAAACCATTATCTTATTTGCTGTCATCAAAGCCAAAAGCAAAAGTTTCTGTTTATGCTAATACATGGAGTGAAAAGTGTCCTAACAATATAACTTTAGGCCAAAGGGCAGTTTCATTAATGAGTGATGGCTATCAGGGGATCAAAATATACCCCTTGCAAAATAGATCTTTGTCACAGGCTAAAGAATGTGTTGCTCATATTCGAAATTTAATAGGTTTTGAAACACCTTTGATGCTTGATTTAGCTAGCCCAGATGACGATAATTTAGCTTTAAGCTTAGCACCTTTGATCAAGGAATATAGACCTTATTGGTATGAAGAGCCTGTAGATGGTCAAAAAATCAGATCACTGGCCTCAATTCGAATTCAAACAGGATTAAAAATAGTTACTGGTGAAAAACAATTTGAAATTCCACATTTTAAAGAGGTTCTTGCCGCTAGCGCCGCAGATATACTTAACCCAGATATTGCGGCTGTTGGTGGAATAATTGATATGACAGAAATTACAAACCTATCTGCAAAAAAAAGTGTTACCATCTCACCACATTGTTGGAATTCAATGTCTGTAGCCGCCGCTGCTATGATTCATTTCTGTATAAGTAATTCAAATACAGAAATGGCTGAAATTTATCCTGAATACATTTCACATGCATTAAAGTTTTGTGATCTTGGTTTTAAGATAAAAGATGGATATGCCAAGCCAAAAGATAGACCTGGTTTAGGAGTTGTGATAAATATATCTTCACTAATGGCTATGAGTTCTGATTATAAAGATAGAAAATTAAATTAAATTTAATGCAAACAAGTATCTCTAAAACCAATTGTTTATTTGATTCAATATTTGAGCCAACTAGAAATAGCTCAAGTACTTTTCTGATTAATGACAATAAAGAAATTAGCTATATAGATTTCCATATTATGATTAATCAACTGGCAAATGTTTTAATTAAAAAAGGCATGAGGGTAGGTGACAGAGTGGCTGTTCAAGCAGAAAAATCAAATACTCAAATTGCTTTATATGCTGCAACAATAAAAGCGGGTGGAGTGTATTTACCTCTAAATACTGGTTACACCTCAAGTGAACTTGATTATTTTATCAAGGATTCATCTGCAAAGATTATTATAGTAGATAAAGATGTTGAAAATATAATAGCTAAGAACCTTGAGGCAAACACAGTCTTATTAACCTTAAGTTCAGATGAAACTGGCTCACTTACTGCTTTAGCCGAAGAACAAGAAACTTTTTTTGATACTGTTGAAAGAGGCCCAGATGATTTAGCGGCAATTTTATACACATCTGGCACAACGGGAAAATCAAAAGGAGCTATACTTAGCCATCAAAATCTACTTTCGAACACTAAAGTTCTTAAAGAATATTGGAAGTTTACTAAAGAAGATGTCCTTTTACATATGCTTCCTATCTATCATACGCATGGACTTTTTGTAGCGTCGAATCTACTAGCTTATGTAGGTGGATCAATGATTTTTTTACCTAAATTTGATATTGAGCAGGCCTTAAAATGGATGAATAAATCTACAACGATGATGGGTGTTCCAACATTTTATACTAGATTATTAAGTGACAGCCGTTTTAACCATAGTTTAACAAAACATATGCGCCTCTTTATTTCTGGTTCAGCACCATTACTAGCTGAAACTCATAAAGAATTTGAAGATCGCACAAGTAAAAAAATTCTCGAAAGATATGGAATGACCGAAACCAATATGAGTACATCAAATCCATATGATAACGAACGTATCGCCGGGACAGTTGGTCTGCCTTTACCAGGAATTCAATTGCGAATAGCAGATGATAAAGGTAATGAAGTTGAGCAAGGTCAAATTGGTATTATTGAATTAAAAGGTGAGAATGTATTTAAGGGCTACTGGCAAATGCCAGGTAAAACAAGCGAGTCATTTCGTGAAGATGGCTTCTTTATTACTGGTGATATGGCTAAAGTTGATAAGAATGGATACGTAACCATAGTTGGTCGCGATAAAGATTTGATTATTTCTGGCGGACTCAATATATATCCTAAAGAAGTTGAAACAATAATAGATGAAATAGAATCCATAGAAGAGTCAGCAGTTTTTGCATCTCCACATAAAGATTTTGGTGAAGCAGTTGTTGCAGCTGTGGTAAGAAAAAATGAGGCAATTATAGAAACAGAAATCATAAATTACTTATCAGATAAATTGGCAAAATTTAAACAACCAAAAAAAATTATCTTTTTAGATAGTCTTCCCCGTAATGCTATGGGAAAAGTTCAAAAAGCAGAATTACGCAAAAAATACCAAAAATTATTTAATGATTAATCTTTAGAGTCTGTGTAAGCGCAGACTTTATTGCCATTAAGATCTCTAACATAAGAGTAGTAGGTCGATGCTCCTTCTGGTCTAAGTCCTGGTAAACCTTCACACACTCCACCATTCTCAATTCCAGTAGCATGAAATTTATCAACTTCTGCTCTAGTATTTGATAAAAATGAAATTTGTGTACCATTACCATAAGTGGCAGGCTCACCATTAGCAGGCATTGTAATATAAAATTCTACTACTTCAGGACCAGTTTTTTGTCCATAACCAACACAACCCTCGTCACTATATATTTTTTTAAGTCCAACAGTATCTAGTAGTTTATTATAAAACTTTTCTGATTTATCTAGATCATTTGTTCCAACCATTACATAACCTCTCATAATTTTTACCTTTCCATTAGTTTAATAATTTCCAGATACAATATCTTCAAGCATTTGTATCATATCTATCTTGTATGTTTCATCTGTTGCTGATTCCGTTTCTATTACTGAAAAGAAACCAGCAGCTATTTTAGTCTTTAAATTTATCATCAAAAACTGCCCTCCATAACCAGAGTGTCCAATCCAATCTTTAGACTTCATGGTTTGATTAGCATAATAGACACTGCTATTATTTGTTAAAGTCATATATTTAGGCCCCAAAAACTTAAGTGTCTCATCAATAAAATTTGCTGACCCAATAGATCTGTCTGATACGCCTAACCCTTTTCTAGAGAATAATAAGCCCATTCTTAGAAAATCTCTGGGTATTAGACATCCACCACCTGACATCCATGGCATTCCAGCTCTATCAGTCGCCATATAAAGTGCATCTTCAAAACCTGCAGCTTCTACAGCTGATAAAGCCCAATCTCTTAGTGGAATACCACTTACTTTTTCAACTAAAATTCCAATAACATCAGAATTTGCTGATTTATATTTTGCAAATTCAGATTGATTTGTAGGATCAATTTCATTCGTAGCTTTTATTTTATTTAAAAACTCTTCTTGATTTTCGTTATCATTCAGTACTTCAGGTAATCTCCAGCCCCCAACAGATTCATGTGCAAACGATGAAGAAAATGCATCGGTATAATCTTCAGTGTAAAGATTATCTACATTCATATTCAGAATATTTTGAACAGTCGCATTGGCATAGCCAGAGCCAATATTTGGCAAATAAAATGAAATTTTTTTAGATAAGTCTAATTTTTTTTTCTCTACTAATTCTCCAACAAATAAATTTAAATACATTTTTGAAATAGACATAATAGTTTGAGGTTGTAATTCAGAGAAATCATTAGCGTACTTTTCTAGCAAGATATCTTGATCTCTGCCTACCACTAAAGAACAAAAAGACTTATGATTAGTCATCTTTTGAACCAGAGGAATTTTCTCAATCTCATGGTTAATATTTTTATTAAGTTGCAAAACTTGATCTGATCTTAAAAATAAACCGTATCTATTTATTCTATGTAAATTTCTATATCCTTCTCTCCTATATTCTGGCAAATTCCATTTTGCCTTATTATCCCTAAGATTAACTAGCGTAGGGTTTGGCTCACTATTTAATTTTTCTTTATTCATAATTACTTAATTAAAATTTTTAGGTCTATATTTAGAAAATAAAAAAATTTCTTCATATTTTTTTGCAAACGCAACTAATTCTAAGTCTTTCCCTTTTTTTGCAATAATCTGCATTCCCATTGGTAGCCCTTCTTTATTGAATCCGACAGGAACTGATATTGTAGGCAATCCTAATAAGCTTGCAAGAGCGGCAACCTCCATCCAACGATGGTACGTATCGAGCTCAGTATTACCTATTTTTTTTGGATAGTCAGTTTCTTTATCAAATGGAAAAATTTGAGCTGCTGGTAAAGCAAGAAAATCAAATTTATTAAATAAATTATCAATTTCATGCATGCATACATTTCTTTGATTTAAGGCATTTGATATATCATCATCTGTAATATTTTGACCTTTATGGTGCTCCCAAACTATACCTGGATGCATCTCACCAATATTTTCTAATTTCATATCAATTATGTCTTGGTACAAAATTGAGGCACGTAAGGTAGTCCAGCTATCCCACACTATATTAGTCTTCATATCTATTTTTATTAAATCGACCTGTAATTTATGTTGCTCCAAAACCTGAAGAGCCTTTTCACACAATTCAAGTATACCTTCTTCAAACAAATATTGACCTTGTATGTCTCCAAGCCAACCAATCTTTATTTTAGAAAACTGCAATTCACTAAAATTACTATTGGTAAATGTTGAATGAAGATCAAAAGAGAATGGATCTAATGGATGCTTTCCCGATATTGCATCTAGCATTAGGGACATATCACTTGGAGTTCGAGCAAGGCATCCAGCGGTACTTAAATGAGGCAAATCTATCTTTTGACTAGCATTTCTCTCGACTGGGATTAATCCAGGGGTTGGCCTAATTCCATATATATTAGAAAAAGCAGCAGGAATTCTGCATGATCCCATCATATCAGATCCATCTGACATTGGTACTAATTCTGCTGCTATGGCAGCAGCTGAGCCTCCACTTGATCCACCTGCCGAACTGTTTGTATCGTATACATTTGCTGTAGGACCAAACAATTTATTATTAGTATGAGCACCTACTGCAAATTCTGGAACATTAGTCTTACCTATAATAATTGCACCGTGATTAATTAATCTATCTACGATCAACGAGTTTTTTGTAGGAATATTATTTTTGAATTCTTTTATTCCATATGTAGTAGGAATACCTTTGACATCAAATAGATCTTTTACAGCTAATGGCAGACCATAAAGTAGTTTGAGTTTACTATCAGGGTTTTTAATGAAGTCTTTTTTTTTAGCCTCTGCTATTATTTCTTCTTCATCTTTAAGTGAAACAATAGCATTGATAACTGGATTATACTTTTTTATACGTTGGAGATAATAATCAGTAACTTCTTCAGCGCTTATTTTTTTTTCTATAATATTTGAAACAATCTTATCAGCAGGTAAATTTTCAAGCATTTATAATTCTACACATCTGCTAGATGTGGCCTCAATAATTGACCAATCAACATCAAGTCCTAGACCCGCCTTTTTGGGTGCAGAAACGTGACCATTAGAATCTAATTGGAAGTGATCAACACCTTGAATGAGAAAATCATCGATGGGAACGGGTACTTCAAAATAATGGCTATTGGCATTGGCTAGGGCCAGGTGAAGATTGGCAGCGGTAGACAGTGAGCTACCCCAAGACTGAAGTTCAACATTGAGTTCAGACTTTGCAGCCATGGTAAAAATAGCCATAGCGGGACTGATGCCACCTGCCGTGGCAGCGTCAATGCGTAGGGCGCTCCAGCAATCGGCGGCAATGGCCTGTTGTACATGGGCTAAATCTACCACACTATTACCTGCTGGGATGATAGGCACAGAAGTGCTGCGCTTTAAGGCACGATAACTCGCCCAATCATGGTCATCAAATGGCGCCTCTAGCCAAATGAATCCTTGTTCTTCCATTACTGCCGCTACCTTAGCCGCTCCTTGGGCTTCATAATGACCTTCAGCGTCAAACATAAACTGACAACCCTGATCTTTGAAAACATGGTAAACATCACGCATCAGTGAAATATCAGCTTCGGCTATAGATTTATAGTGGAACTTAAAAATCGAAAAACCAGTTTGACGTAACGTGTTGATAAGCTCTATATACTGGGACGCTTGTTCCATCACTGGGATACTAGCGTAGGCACGGATACTATGCCGCTCACCGCCAAGCAGTTTATACAGTGGCAAGGCTTGTCGTTTTGCAACAAGATCCCACATGGCAATGTCTAAGCCCGCAATTGCAGTGTTAGACACGCCAGGTCGACGTTGCTGCATCCAAGCCCATTGATCCTTTAGAGACTGTGGCTTCTGTTCGAGTAGGCCAATTAGCAGTGGCCGCATCGATTCCAGCACCGAATTATCAACGCCATGTTCAGTAAAAGTGCACACGCTACTGATGCCATCCTGTCCACTATCGTCTGTCAAACGTACGATAGTATCTGTGTTAAGTACCTTGGGCATGATGGGCGACCAGGAAAACTCAGGTGGCTTTTGCACTACAGTGTAGACTCGAATACGAGTAATTTGGGGTGCGGTTTCAAGGGCATTAAAGGCCATAATCTTAGTCCTTATCAACTACCCTAGTTTAGACCCCATGTAGAGTCTTGGTTTCGAGGTAATCTTCAATACCCATATCACCACCTTCACGTCCATTACCAGATTGTTTATAGCCACCAAAAGGTGAGCCATAATTATAACCGGCACCATTTACATGAACCGCACCAGCACGAAGCTGTCTTGCAACTCTATCAGCGCGTTCTTTACTACCAGTTTGCATATATGCTGCTAATCCATATGGAGTATCATTAGCAATTTTAATAGCTTCAGCCTCATCCTCAAACGGAATTATTACCAACACTGGACCAAATATTTCTTCTTGAGCAACCCGTTTATCATTTGTGACATCAGCAAAAATTGTCGGTTTAGTATACCAGCCAGTTTCAAAACCTTCAGGCTTACCAAGTCCTCCAGTTAATAATGTTACACCTTCATCAATACCAACTTTAATCATCGTTTGCACTCGATCGTATTGAATCTTATCAAATAGTGGTCCTAGATGATCACCTTCTTCTTTTGGGTCACCAAGTGAAATATTTTCAGCAGCTTCTTTTGCAATCTTTAACGCTTCTGCATAACAGCTTTTTTCTACTAATAGTCTAGTGGGTGCATCACACGATTGGCCGGTGTTAAACATGCACTCATTTACAGAAGCAGCAACTTTTTCATTTAAATCACAATCGGCAAATACTAAATTTGGAGATTTGCCTCCAAGTTCCAAGGTAACTTTTTTAACAGTGGAAGCAGATTCTTTGGTCACTGAAATTCCACCGCGGGTTGAACCAGTAAAAGACATCATTTGAATATCAGGGTGTCTTGACATTGGTACTCCTACATTTTCACCGTCACCTTGTACAAGATTGAAAACACCTGGAGGTACACCGGCTTCATGTAAGATCTCTGTATATACTACGGCAGAAAGTGGAGTATGTTCTGAAGGTTTTAGGATACTCGTACAACCAGTAGCAATAGCAGGCAATACTTTTAGAGTAATTTGATTAATTGGCCAATTCCATGGTGTTATTAGTCCACACACACCAATAGGTTCTTTGCAAAGAACATCACCATTTGGAAGTGTTACATAATCTTCTAGTTTTTTTAATGCTTCAATAAATCCATCTAGATGTCCTATAGCAGCATCAGCTTGAGCGTCTCTAGCCATCGTCATTGGTGCTCCCATTTCTAAACTCATAGCTTGGACAAGATCTTCAAATCTATTTTTTGTAACTTCTTGAATTTTTAAAAGTAATTTTAAACGCTCTTCCTTTGATGTTTGAGAGAAAGTTTCAAATGCAGCATTTGCAGCACTGACAGCAAGATTTACATCATCAGTATTTCCCATGGCCACAATTCCAATTTGTTCTTCTGTAGCCGGATTCATTACAGGCATTGTATTTTTGGACTGTGGAGTAACCCACTCGCCGTTAATATAAAATTTTTGAAGATTTTCCATTATTTATTCCTTTTATCGCGCTTTAATTATGCTGGCCAGAACCAGCTTTTTCATATCATCAATCTTTGCTTCTACTGGATTGGTACCAAATGCTGTATCAACCATAGATTTTTTTGCAATTCTGTCTACACAATCTTCTGGCACACCAATTTCATTAAGCCCCTTGGGTATATTGAATCTATCTAAAAGTTTTTCTTGATTAGCAATAAATGTGGCTACAGTAGCATCTTCATATTGCAGCGCTTCAGACATGCGTTTTACTTTTTCTTCTAACGTAGGTAAATTATATCTTAATACAGTTGGAAGTATTATCGCATTTGTTAAGCCATGATGAGTATTATACTCTGCACCAACCATGTGTGCAATTGCATGGACTAAACCTAAACCTTTAATAAAAGCAATACCGCCAAGCATAGAAGCAACTAGCATAGCCCCACGTGCAGCAAGATTATCAGGTTCTTCGACTGCTAAATGAAGGGATTTAGAAATCAAAGATAGACTTTCAAGAGCAGCACCATCACATAAAGGATGAAATCCAGGCACGATATAACCTTCAATTGCGTGAACCATAGCATCAACACCTGTCCATGCCGTAAGGTTTGCTGGTAATTTTAATGTTAACTCCGGATCTAGTATTGCAACAGCAGGTTTAAGTTCTGGATGACAAATACAAAACTTCATCATTTGTTCAATATCGGTAACCATTGCAGTACTCTCAGTTTCGGCACCAGTTCCTGCGGTAGTTGGAATTGTTATCAGCTTTGGAAATTGATTTTCTTTTCCAATTTTAGGTGCTGGTTTTTCCCAATCAAAATCAAATAGTGGATAATCATTATTAGCAGTTAAACAAATAGATTTACCTCCATCCATTGCACTTCCACCACCAATTGCAATTATAGCATCGTGATTTCCAGATTTAAACTCAGAACAGCCATTTGCTATTTCATCACTTCGTGGGTTAGGGGAAATACCATAAAAAAGACCTGACTTAATATTTGAATCTGTCAAAACTTTTATTAAATTTTCAATAAAGGGCAAGTCTTTGCTTCCACTGTCGGTTACTATCAATGGATTATGAATATTTAAATTTTTACAAAAAGAAGAAATCTCTTTAACTCTTCCTGGTCCATATGCAATTGGTACAGGAAATCCCCAATCTTGGGGTTGTAAAATTTCATCTATATTTAAATTAAACTGTTTCATAGTTTAGGTTCTTCACAAATTAAAAAAAACTATAATTCTTTTATTTATTTATTTAAAGATAATAAATGATAGCTTTCAAGAGTTAACAATATTTATTATTAATCTTTATGCAGAAATATACATTTAATTTAAATACTTACTTAGCAGTAGGGGCAATGCTTTTGGGGATAATATTAATTGATTCCTATGGTATAATTATTAAAAGTCTTGGCGATACTTATTCAACTACTCAACTCTTAGTATTTAGAAATGTATTTGCAATTATTCCACTTGTAATTTTGATCTTATTTTCACAAGATGATTTAAAAATATTCAAAGATTTAAATAAAAAATTTATTACCGTCTGTCTAATAAGAGGCCTTTGTTTTACTGGAGTAAATGTTTTTTTCTTTATTTCTGTAATTAATATGCAGTATGCGATAGCAATGACACTAACTTTTGCATCACCTTTTTTTATAGCGCTTCTATCAATTATTATTTTAAAAGATAAGGTGGGAATATATAGATGGTCCGCAATCGTTATAGGATTTTTGGGTGTAATTATGATTATGAAGCCTACAAGCGATGTATTTGTTATCTATTCAATTTTCCCTATTTTAGTTGCATTTTGCTGGTCATTATCAATGATAGTTTTAAAATTTATTCCAGAAAACATCTCAACTGCAAAAATACAATTTTACTCATTGTTTTTTTCAATTGTTGGCGCCTTTGTATTGTATTTCATTTCATCTGATCACCAGCCAATAGAAAATATGAGCCATTTGTTTTTAATGATAATGACAGGAATACTTGGTGGAACAGCGGGGATTTTATTTATTTATGCTTATCGCCTAATGCTACCAAGCAAGCTGGCACCATTTGAATATTTGGGGATTCCATCTTCATTTATTTTAGGTTGGATTTTTTTTAAAGAAGCTCCTATAGACCAATTATTTCCAGGCGTTCTAGCTATAGTATTGGCAGGAATGATTATTATTTGGCGTGATGCACTTCGAGAAAACCATCAAAGAGATAATAAGAAATTTTATTGATATTGTTATTTTGAAGTCATTGATTGCATAATAATAGTACGGTCAATTTCACCAATTAATTCACCAGTTACACTATCAACAACAGGAAATGTTTTATCATTTTCACAACACATATCCATTAATCCGTCTATTTTAGAAGTATTGACAATACAATCATTGCCTTCTTTGAAGGTTTTTTTTGTATCTTCACACACTTCTTTTCGACATATTTTACCTGCACTAAGTACCTTATATTTTGGTACATCTTCGGTAAATTCTCTAACATATTCATCAATAGGATTGGCAACAATTTCTTCTGGGGTTCCTAATTGTACAATCTCTCCATCCTTCATGATTGCAATTGTATCACCCATTTTAATTGCTTCTGCAAAATCATGAGTAATAAACACCATTGTTTTTTGTAGCTTTTCTTGAAGCTTAAGAAGTTCATCTTGCATCTCTCTTCTGATTAAAGGATCTAAAGCAGAAAATGGTTCATCAAAAATTAATATTTCTGGATCAACTGCAAGAGCTCTTGCCAATCCAACTCTTTGTTGCATTCCTCCAGATAGTTCTCTTGGATAGTGATTGTCCCAACCTTCTAAGCCAACCATTTTGCAAACTTCCATAGCTCGTTCTAATCTCTCTTTGAGCTTAGCTCCTCTAATTTCTAATCCATAGGATATATTATCAATCACTTTTTTATGCGGAAACAAACCAAAATGTTGAAAAACCATACTCATTCTATTTCTTCTTAAGTCAGTGAGTTCATTCTTATTCATTTTGATGACATCAATATCATCAATTTTTACTTCTCCATGTGTAGGCTCTATAAGTCTTGAAATACATCTTGCTAAAGTTGATTTTCCACTACCAGACAAGCCCATTACAACAAAGGTCTCTCCTTTTTTTATTGAAAAACTTACATCTTTTACAGCTATAACGTGACCAGTTTTTTCTTGAACTTCATTACGAGACAAACTCTTATCTAAATTAGATAAAATAGATTTTTCATTTGGACCAAATAATTTCCAAATATTGTTACAAATAATTTTTTCGTTATTTTGCATGAGACAAAATACTATTGTATTAATGATAAGATGCAAGGTTGCATTTAATAAATTTATAATTGATAATAAAATAAAATATCAATAATTTTACCCATAATGACGTTTTTAAATAACACAATAAATAAGGTATCAAATTCGAGTTACTATAGGTTTCTACTTCCTATTCTAATTTTTGTTGCATTTGCACTCTCAATTTATTTATCTATTCAAAGTGAAGAAAAATCAGTTTTTCCAGAATTGGCAACTGATGCATTCACTTTTACAGCCTGGATAAATGCTGGAGAAGACTATTTAAAAGATCACTACAAATGGATTACAAGATTAGTTGCAAGCTATGTAAAGCTTGGTTATTACGGATTTGAAGACTTCCTTTTAGACTCTTCTTGGTTATTTGTAGCAGCTCTTATGATTATACCTGCATTTATGGTTGGAGGATTAAAGCTAGCTATATTATTTACATTTGGAATTTATTTTTGGGGTGCCGTAGATATGTGGGAACCTGCTATGGAGTCTATGGCTTTAATGAGTTTGTCAGTCTTACTTTCAGTAATTGTTGGAGTTTTTTTTGGAGTACTTTCTTCACAGAGCGATAGGTTTGAGTCATTTTTAAAACCATTTTTAGATACGATGCAAGTTATGCCGGCATTTGTTTATCTTATCCCAGCAATGTTTTTCTTTGGTATAGGTGCAGCTCCAGCAATATTAGCAACTATGATTTATTCAATGCCTCCAATTATTCGCTTAACTAATTTGGGTATTCGGCAGGTACCGAATGAAACAATCGAAACAGCCGTATCATTTGGCTCATCCAAGACTCAAACATTATTTAAGATTCAAATTCCTCTTGCGCTTCCAAGTATTATGATGGGCGTCAATCAAACAATTATGATGGCATTGGCACTTATTGTTTTGGCTACATTTATTGGAGCCCAAGGTCTAGGAGCAGAAATATGGATTGCGATTAGAAAGCTTGATGTTGGTTTTGCTATGGAGGGTGGTTTATGTGTTTTATTTATGGCTATCATGCTTGATAGATTTAGCAAAGCGTTAAGCGCAGAGACAAAAACACTACCATCTGAGAGTCAAAAATTTCATTTACTTCCTCAGGATTGGGATATCTATCCTATGGCAAAAATTTTTGAAAAACCACTAGATATCATTCACTCAATTATTGAAATGACTTTTAAAATTGTCGTTGGTCTTGTTGCTTATTTGTCTAATAAGATAGTTAGTATAATAAATGCTGATTATGGAGAAACTATTAGTAGATTTCTTAACAATCATTTTTATTTTTTCTCTGGCATCTTAATTTTATACTCTATTAGCCTCTATGATTCTATAGGGCCTGGTATTGGCCAATTCCCAGAATCTTGGGCATTATCAATTAGAGAACCAATTCAGTCTAGTGTGCAATGGCTTACGATAAATCCGACCTTCATAGCATTTACAAAAGGCATTCGATATTATGTGACTATTTATTTAATGCGACCGTTGGATACGTATTTAACTTTTATGCCCTGGTGGTATGTTATGTCAGCATTTGTAATAATATCATGGATTTCCGTCGGCGTAAGATTTGCAGCAGTAACTGCTCTTCTTTTACTTTTTATTGCCGCTTGTAATATTTGGACTCAAGCAATGATAACCCTGTCATCAGTCATGATTGCAGTTTTTTTCTGTTTTATTATTGGAGTACCAATTGGTATTTTGGCATCTTATAGTAAAAGATTTCAAAGTATTAATGAAGTCATTCTAGATGCTATGCAAACCCTTCCATATTTTTGCTATTTAATTCCTGTGCTAATGTTTTTTGGAGGTGGAGTTGTTTCAGCTCTTATTGCAACAATAATTTATTCTATACCTCCAATAATAAGACTTACAGTTTTAGGCCTATCTCAAGTTTCCGTAACCTATTCAGAAGTTTCAAAGTCTTTTGGAGGAACAACATTACAAACGTTGGGTAAAATTAAATTTCCACTTGCTGTACCTAGTCTCGTTATGGGCTTTAATCAAACAGTAATGATGGCCTTTGCAATGCAGATTGTAACACCATTAATCGGTGGAAAAGGTCTTGGAAAAGAGGTTTTTGCCGGTTTAGCAAGATCTGACACTGGAAGAGCTTTGGCGGCAGGAATAGGGATCTGTTTATTAGCTATAATTATAGACAGAATAAGCCTTGCATACACTAAAAAACAACGTGATGCCCTTGGTTTATAGTGATAAATTTTTATTATTATAAATTATTAATTTACTGATTATTAAAATGATTATTGAGTTTACATAATAAGACTTTTCAGTCTAAAATATTTTTTTTATAAATAATAAATGGAGTACTAATTAAATGAAATTTAATGCAAAAACATTTGCAGCTTTCATATTCTCGTCTTTCCTTATGATTTCTAGCTTTAGTTCAGCAAGTGCTGAAAGAATGACTAGAGCAGTAGCGGATTGGACCGGTGGAATGGTAACATGTGAAGTAGCTGAACAAATTCTAGAACAAGAACTTGGATATAAAATTGACTCAATAGTTTTTCCGTCAGGAACTGGACTTTGGGAAGCAATAGCTGATGGTAGTGATATACAATTTGGTTGTGAAAGTTGGCCAAGTTATGCAGAGGCTGATGATGTAATGATCAACATGCCACTTAAATACGATGGTAAAGTTGTAAAAGAGTACTCAGGTGATGGTTCTATTGAAGCTTATACTACAGGCATTATAGGATCTTCTGATTATTTTGTACCTAAGTATTTTGTCGATGCAAATCCAGACTTTAAAGACTGGACTGACCTAAACAAATATAAAGATCAATTTGCAACTCCTGAAACAGGAAGCAAAGGAAGATTAATCGGATGTGCGGTTGCTGGTTGGAACTGTCATGATCAAAAAAGATTAGACTTGCTTGGAATTGATTTTGAAGCAGTTGAGCTTGGTACTGAAGTTGCCGCTCTTGCTGAAGCACAAGCAGCTTACGCAAGAAAAGAACCTTTCCTTTTATATTTCTGGACACCACATTGGTTCCAAGGAGCATTTGAGATGGTTGGCGTTAATCTTCCAGCAAATGTTGATTGCCCAACTTATACAGAGGCAGAAAATTGGAAAGATTGTGGCACAGATGCATGGCCTGCAACTGGCTGGGCTAAGGATTATACTATGAATTATATGAATCCTGCAGTTTTTGCTAAACCAGAAAATGCTGCTGCTAAAGCTTTTTTCTCAAAAATGAAACTAAGCAATGATGACCAAGCTATTATGATCAATGAAATTGATAAAAATGGTAGAGACATTGTTGAAGTTGTTCAAGAGTGGAAAGACAACAATAAAGATCAGTGGATTAACTGGCTTCCATAGTCAATTATTTCTATAATTAAGTAATTAAAGGGCTTTGTCTTATGGCAAAGCCCTTTTTTATAATCTAAAATATATAATATGAGTGATCCATTGTGGACTCCGACAGACATTAGAAGTGCATCTTCCAATCTCATAAAATTTTATCAATTTATTGAAAATAAGTATGATGCATCATTTCAAAATGATTATGGCTCATTGTGGAACTGGAGTGTTAAAGAAAATAGTAAGTTTTGGCCCTCTCTCCTTGAATATTTAAATATAGAATATTCTGGAAATATTCTGCCCACAGTTACAAATGAAACTGATATTTATGATCAAAAATATTTTCCTAATATTGACATAAATTATGCCCAAAATATTCTTAACAAACTCAATGATGTTCCAATAGTATTTAGGAATGAAACTGGTTTTAGGATTGAAATTGGCAAAGATGAGATTTATGAGAAAGTTAATAAGCTTTGTTCTTACCTTAGATCTATAGGTATTAAAAAAGGCGATAGAGTTGCAGCAGTAGCTGCTAATACACCTGATACTATTATTTCTTTTCTAGCTACAAATTGTCTTGGTGCAATATGGTCTTCTTGTTCACCAGATTTTGGAGAAAATGCAATACTAGATAGATTCAATCAAATTCATCCAAAAATACTGCTGTATTCAGAAATATATCTTTATGGTGGTAAAAAAATTAATATCAAAGAAAAAATTAAAGCAGTATTTGGTAAAATTAAATCAGCTAAACTTTTAATACGCATTAATTATCCTGATAGTAGCCAGGAAGATTCATCAGAAATTAAAGACCTTAACTCAATTTATGATGGCGAGATTAAAACTAAAGAAATTAAATATGAAATATGTAAGTTTAACGATCCTATGTATATTTTGTACTCAAGTGGGACTACTGGAAAGCCTAAATGTATAGTGCACAATACTGGAGGTCCTTTGATACAACACATGAAAGAACAACAACTTCATTGTGACCTAAAAAAAGATAATAAAATTTTTTATTTTACTACTTGTGGTTGGATGATGTGGAATTGGCTAATTTCAAGCGTAGCATCTCAAGCAACAATAATATTATATGATGGTTCACCTTTTTTCCCAGAAAAAGATTCCCTAATTAAAATTGCTGATACAGAAGCGTTAGATATATTTGGAATTAGTGCAAAATATATCGATGCATTAAGAAATGAAAATATCCAAATAACTAATAGGTTTAAACTGCAAAACTTAAAATGTATTTTATCTACTGGCTCACCATTATCCAGTGATGGATTTGAATACGTATATAATAGTATAAAAAAAGATGTTCACTTAGCTTCGATTAGCGGGGGAACTGATATTGTTTCTTGTTTTGTAGCAGGAAATTCTATGTTGCCAGTGTATGCAGGAGAAATTCAATGTAAATGTTTAGGAATAAATGTGGATATTTTTGACAGTAAAGAAGCAAGTACAAATGAAAAAGGTGAACTGGTTTGTAAATCAAGTATGCCAAGTATGCCGATTGGATTTTGGAATGATGATAATAATCTTAAATATAAAAAATCTTATTTTAGTCAGTACAGTAATATTTGGTCACAGGGTGATTATGCTCAGTTTACAAAAAATAATGGCATAATTATTTATGGAAGATCAGATGCTACATTAAACCCAGGTGGAATTAGAATTGGAACTGCTGAAATATATCGAGTAGTAGAAGAAATCAATGCTATTGAAGAATCTATTGCAGTAGGGCAATATTGGGAAAATGATACAAGGATAATCCTCTTTATTAAATTGCGCACTCAGTATCAAATGTCCAAAGATCTTGAAATAGAAATATCTAACAATATCAAAGAAAAGCTCTCAAGAAGGCATGTTCCTAGTCACATTATTCAAGTATCAGACATACCAAAGACTAGAAGTGGTAAAATTGCTGAGTTAACTGTACGTGACACTATTAATGGTGAGCCAATAAAGAATATTGAGGCATTGGCAAATCCCGAGTGTCTAAGTCAATATCAAGATATTGCTGAAATAAAAAAATAATATAATATTTATTTGTTATGAATATTGAGTTTGATTCAACTGAGCTAAGACTACTAACTGACAAAGAGTCTATACGATTGCATCCACTTTGGATGCGTGAAAGATCTAAAGAGGAAACTGCGGTAGACCAAAGATCTTTTCAAAGACTTTACGATCCGGAAACTCTTGCAGATAATTTAACTTTTTCAGATGCAAAACAATTAGATCATGATGAAATTCTTATAAAATTCTCTGATCAACACGAGGCCAAATACTCATTAAAAGATTTACTACTTGAAGTTGAAAAAAAAGATAATTTGCCACAAAAAGTCTATTGGAGTACTAGCAACTTAGAATTCAAAGAGTTTAATTTTGATTATAGTTTAGAATCCGAACAGCAGATGTTGGAGATACTTGAGTATTTTCATAAATATGGATTTGTTGTTGTTAAAGAACTGCATGCACAAGAAGGAGAAATCATAAATTTTGCAGAAAGAATTGGTTTTATCCGCGAAACGAATTTTGGTAAAACTTTTGATGTGAGATCAAAACAACAGCCTAATGATTTAGCTTACACTTCTATTGAACTTGGCCCACACACTGACAACCCTTACCGAAGACCAGTTCCATCAATACAGTTCTTATTTTGTGTTGAAAACAGCTGTGTAGGAGGAAATTCCACTTTAGTCGATGGCTTTCAAGTAGCTAAAGATTTGAAAGCTCAATATCCTGATGCCTTTAAAATTTTATCTGAAACCAATATTTTTTTTAGATTCACAGATCAAGATACAGTCCTAGAAAATACTGGAACAACAATAGAGTTAGATGATGAAGGAAACTTTGTTCAGATACGTTTTAGTAATCGACTAGACTTAGTGCCTTATCAGGCGCCCGATAAATTGGCAAAATACTATGAAGCAAAAAGAATTTTTCATGGAATGATTAATTCTGACAAGTATTTGATTAATTTTAGATTGCCTGCTGGTGGTTTATTAATTATGGACAATTATAGATTGCTACATGGCCGAACAAGCTTTAATACTTCTGAAGGCAGTAGGTTTCTTCAGGGGCTATACATTGATCACGACTCAATAGAAAGTAAATATAAAATTTTGAAAAAAAATAAAAATGGATAAAGTTAAATTTACAGCAATGAAAGATGGCACTAAAGAAGATTATGATCTTCTTAGCAGGTATGAAGAAGGCTTTGTTGAGGGCTTGCCAGATAGAGTATTAAAATTTCTTAAAAATTTAGATGGTTCATTAGATGGTTATCAAATAACTAGATTAGAACATAGTCTTCAAACAGCAACTAGAGCAGAAAAAGATGGAGCTGACGAAGAAATGGTAGTAGCAGCCTTACTACATGACATTGGGGATGGCTTGGCTGTATTTAATCATAGTCAGTTTGCAGCATCTATTTTAAGGCCATATGTTTCTGAAAAAGTCTATTGGATTGTCAAACATCATGGATTATTCCAAAATTATTACTATGCGCATCATGTAGGCAAAGATAGAAATGCTCGTGATCAGTATAAAGATTCACCTTATTATCAGGATACAATTAATTTTTGTGAAAATTGGGATCAAGCATCTTTTGATCCAACCTATGAGAGTTACCCCTTAGAGCATTTTGAGCCTATGGTTAAAAGAGTTTTTGCAAAACCCATTCACGATTTTTAACCAAGTTTTCTAACAATTACATTGCCAATAGAATATCCTGCTCCAAACGAACAGATAATAGCTAGATCATCCTTCTTGAGACTATTATTATGCTTATGAAAAGCAATTATTGAACCTGCTGAACTTGTATTTGCATACTCATCCAAAACAATTGGAGCAAAATCTCTCGATGCTTCGTGTCCAAGAATATATTTACTTATAAGTCGATTCATATTTTCATTAGCTTGATGTAAGTACATTGCTTTTATATTAGTAACTTCAATACTATTTTTTTCTAAGTGTTCTTTTATTAAAGAAGCTACTTTAGGAACTACCTCTTTAAAAACCTGCCTACCATTTTGGTGGAATAACTTATCCGCTTTGCCAACACCATCGGGAGATGACGAATTAAGGAATCCATAATTATTTCTTATATTATTTGAAAACTGCGTATAAAGTTTTGTACTAAGAATTTCATATGAATTTGAATTGCTTGGGACCTCTTTTAACTCTTCAATAACTACTGCCGTAGCAACATCACCAAAAATAAAATGGCAATCACGATCTTTAAAGTTTAAATGTCCACTACAAATTTCAGGATTAACCATCAGTGCCGATCTAATCGAGCCGCTTTTAATCATATCATAAATAGTCTGGATACCAAAAGTTGCTGAAGAGCATGCAACATTCATATCAAAGGCAAAACCTTCAATATTTAATGCATTTTGTATTTCTATAGCAATAGCTGGATAGGGACGCTCAAGATTAGAGCAGGCAACAATAACAGCATCAATTTTTTCAATATCTATATTTGCATTTTCAATCGCTTGTTTAGCTGCGATGACGCCCATTTCTGCTAAATTTGATAATTCATCTTCTTTGCGTTCTCGAAGTAGTGGACGCATAAATTTTGTATCTAGTATACCTGATTTATTTTGTACATATCTAGCTTTTACCCCTGATGCTTTTTCAATAAACTCAGAACTTGATTTTTGTAACTCTTCAATTTCACCAGTCTTAATTTTGTCTTCATTTTCTATATTAAATTCATCTACAAATTTATTATATGAATTAACTAGCTCATCATTAGTCAGAATTTCTTTAGGTGTAAATAGTCCCGTGCCTGAAATTTGAATTCTTGTCATTATCTTTGACTATACTCTGTGTGAAATTTTATAAAAATATCGAAAAATTAAAAAAACTGACTTTATATTAAACTATAAAGTCAGTTTTTTTAGACTATATTCCAGGTATATATGGAACGCCGTCGCCTTTAACAGTTTCATTGATACCTTGTAACGTTGTACAAGCTGTAATCATAAAACTAATGGCTAAAACAGTAAGTGTAACTCTCATTTTTGATCTCCAAATAAAATTAATAATTTAACTATAGGTAATTTAATCACTAATACAATTAATTTATTATTTTAAATCCCAGGAATTAAAGGGATATTAACACAACTTGATGTTAACAGGCATACTAGTAGTATTGAGAATATAGTTTTCATTATAAGTAAACTATAAACATTTAAAAATAACACTCAATGACTTGTTTTGTTTATATTATTGGAAGTTTCAAAGCGAATAAGCTTACAACTTATGTTGGTTGGACTAATAATATTGACGAAAGATTAAATAAGCATAACTCGAGCAAAGGGGCTAAGAGTACAAGGGGTCGTCAATGGGAATTAATATATTATGAAGAATGCAATTCTAAATCTGAGGCCTTAAAGAGAGAGTATGAACTAAAAAATGATAGAAAGTTTAGAAGCTATATAAAAGATGAGTATCTTAATGCTCAACCATAGCCACTGCGTCCGCTCTTTCTAAAGCCATAAGGTCCCGCAATAAATATTGTTAGCGCTTTAATACCGGGCTGTAAATCAACTCTATGTAGTTGGTCTGCAGATCTAAAGCCAATATAGCCTGGACCCCTCCATTTTTTTTCTTTCACTTCATTAAGTGTTTCCCAATAACCACCACTAATTATAATTGTAATAAAAGGAAATGGATGATTATGAGTTCCTTTTCCATGGTCATCATCAATAATATGATTAATAATAATATTGAACGGAAACCATTTAGGTCTTTTTCTTAAGAAAGGATAATATCTAATAGTCCATGGCTTAGCTAAGTGAAACTCAGGATGAGATGCTCCTCGATCCATAACTATTCTTTTTCTTCCTAATTTATCTAATAAATTTAAAAAATTCATATTAAGTAAAAACTATATTATATAGATTAGATTATATACAATAAGCGCCCGTGGCTCAACCGGATAGAGCATCAGATTTCGAATCTGAGGGTTGCAAGTTCGAGTCTTGCCGGGCGCACCATAAGGAAAAATATATGAAATTATTTAAACCATTTGGACCATCGATAGGTAAAGTTGAGCTAAAGAAAACTATAATAGGTAATGTCAATGATTACTGTGATAAAGTTATGGCTAGTAAATTAAAAAGCAAAAAACTAGACCATTCAAGTAAACTTATAGGTAATGTTGAGCAGCAATTTATTATTACAAGATCAAATTTTAAGAAAATTTTAGAAAAAGAAATTATCTTTTCAATAAAAAAATATTATTTAGGTGTGCTCGGGGTAAAAGTAAAAAAAATCACAATAGATTCAGCTTGGATTGTCTGTCAATATGCTGGAGATTTTAATCCACCACATATTCATAGAGGTAATATTAGTGGAGTAGGCTACTTAAAAATTCCACAAACAATTACAAGTGGAAGGGAAAAAAAACTAGCTGGACATATTTCATTTATGGATGGAAGAGTGTCAATGCCAAGAAATAGCCCACCTTTAGTTCAACACAGACAAACATTTAAACCAAAAGTAGGGAACTTATTTATATTTCCATCTTTCTTGATGCATGATGTACATCCATTTAGAGGTGACGGTGAAAGAAGAAGCTTTTCTTTTAATGCCTTTGTAGATTCTTAATTTGAGCTTCAATCATAGGTTTGCTAATCCGACCTGGCCGAAGAATATTAATTTTATCATTAATCATAGAAACTATAGTTGATTCAGTGCCTGTTATTTTATGATTGCTAATTAGTGCGTAAGCTATTTCTTTATTTGAAATAATATCTAATTCATCGATATTTCTTGGAGTTTTTCCCTTATGCGAGTTAGCGCTAGTACTTGCAAAAGGTTTTTTTGTTTCAACCAATAAATTTAGTAAGGCTTTATGATTAGGAATTCTAATACCAACTGTAGTAGACGATTTATGCCCATAAAATATTTTATTACTCTTTTTCTTTACTATTAGAGTTAAATCACCTGGCCAAAAAGCATTAGCTAATAATTCATCATATTTAGAAAAATGACCAATTTTTTTAGCCTCTTTAATTGATGATACAAATATAATTAATGGAAGTTTTTTTGGTCTTAACTTAGTTCTAAAAATCTTGTTAACAGCTTTTTCATTATAAGCATCTGCAATCAAGCCATAAACTGTATCAGTAGGAACAGCGATTATATTTCCATTTTCTAGACTTTGTTTTAGTAATCTAATACTATTTTTAGAATATTTGATAATTTTATGAATCATATTTATGGCAATTACTAAAATATTTTATCATACGGACTTTGAGAATCATATTCCAACTTTAAATAATCCTGAGTGCTCTAAAAGAGTAGCAAACATAATCAATCTTATTAAAGAAGAAAACTTTGCTAATATCTCATTCGTTGAACCAAATAAAATAAAAAAAGAGCTTATATATGCAGCACACGATAAAAATTTTGTAGACGAAACTCTTAATAAATTTCCAGAAAATGATGAAATTGTATATTTGGACCAAGAAACGCCAGTTTCCCAAGGATCAAAAGATGCAACGTTAAGAGCTGCAGGAGCAGGTATAGACGCAGTAGAATCAATTCTAGACGGTAGCTGTAAAAACGCATTCTGCATTGTGCGACCTCCTGGACATCATGCTTGCATTGATAGATCTATGGGTTTTTGTGTATTTAATAATGTTGCTGTAGCAGCTCACTATTTAATCAATAAATATAGTTTTTCAAACATAGCAATTATTGATTTTGATGTACATCATGGTAATGGCACTCAAGATATATTTTATAATAATAAAAATGTAAATTATTACTCAACACATCAATTTCCTCTTTATCCAGGAACTGGTGATCTAAATGAAACTGGAGTAGGCAATATATTTAATGTACCACTTGTTTCAGGAACAGCATCTGATACTTATAAAAAATTGTTTCAAGAAAAAATAATAAATCAATTAAAAATACAAAAACCAGATTTTATGATTATTTCTGCTGGTTTTGACGCTCATTCAGCAGACCCATTAGCTAATATTAATTTAGTTGAAAATGATTTTTCTTATATAACAGATCAATTAAAAATGATTGCTAATAATTACTGTGAGGGTAGGTTACTATCAATGCTTGAAGGTGGTTATGATATAAATGCTTTAGAACAATCAATATTAACTCATATAAAAATTTTACAGACTTAGATTATGAATGATAAAAAAAAGACAGTAAAAGACTCTTATGGACGATTGATAGAAAATAAATCTTTCGATGAATATTGGGATGAATTTCATAAGATAGAAAATCTTTCAATGAAAGAGTCTATACGCCAAAAAAATGAAAGAAAGTCTAAGATTAAAGATAAATAATAAGAGCTACTTGATTGCTTGCACTGTTTGCCATGCCATTTTTGCAAGAATAGGTACAAATGCTCCGTACTGTTTAGCTTGATCACTTGATGCAGTGCCATCTCTAACGCGGCCCGCAATTCCTTGAGTAATTCCAGCTAATCTAAACATATTATAGGCTAAGAAAAAATTCCAATCTTGAATTTCATTTCTATTTGTTTTTCTATAATAAGCTTCGGCATACTCATCTTCATTTGGAATATTCAATTCTTTTAAGTTGGCTCCAAGTATTCCAATTCCTTGAACTGCTAATGGCATTTTCCAAGTCATCATATGATAAGTAAAATCAGCTATTGGGTGACCTAATGTAGATAGTTCCCAATCTAATATAGCTATTACTTCATTAGTATTTTTATCAAAAACCATATTATCTAGTCTAAAGTCACCATGAACTATTGATGTTTCTTCGCCAGAAGGAATATTTTCTGGAAGCCATTGAATTAGATTGTCCATTTCAGGAATTAAAGTAGTTTCTGAATCTTTGTATTGTTTTGACCATCTAGTTATTTGTCTCGCCATATAATTTTCATATTTACCATAGTCACCAAGACCTATACTTTTAAAATCAGTATTATGTAATTTTGCAATTGTATCATTCATAGACCAATAAATTTTATTTCTTTCTTCTGCACTACATTTAGTTAATAGCAAGTCCCAGAATATATTTCCATCAACGTGGTCCATTAAAAAAAATGTTGTACCCGCAACACTAGCATCTTCACAAAGATCATAAGTCTTAGGAACTGGAACATCTGTCTTATTCAAGGCTGATATAACTTTATATTCGCGATCAACTGCATGTGCAGATGCAAGAAGTTTTCCAGGAGGTTTTCTTCTTAATACAAAGTTCCTTACATTTGTTTGAAGTAGATATGTAGGATTCGACTGTCCTCCTTTAAATTGTTTAATGTCTAGAAGACTTGTATCATTTCCTAATAAATTTTTTAAATATTTTTCGATTGGACCATGATCTAATGAAAGTTTTGAATCAACTTCTTTAGTGCCACTAAATTGAGCTGCTCTATCCATTATTTATCGCTCTCCATCCTATATCTTTTCTAAAAGTACTTTCTGGCCAATCAATTTTATCTATTGCAGTATATATTTTATTTAAAGCAGTTTGTAAGTCATTGCCAGTTCCAGTAATTGATAAAACTCTTCCTCCGACGGCACATAATTCTGTATTTTTTAATTCAGTGCCAGCATGAAATATTTCAATGTCATTTTCATTTTCTGCCAACTCTAGGTTTTTAATTTTAGTGTCTTTTTTATACTCATTTGGATAACCTAAACTAGCCATAACAACTGTTGCAGCATGGTTTTCTTCCCAATTAGTCTTTATAGAACTAATATTGCCATTAATAGTACCTAATATAAGATCAACAATATCCGACTTAAGTCTGAGCATAAGAACTTGACACTCTGGATCTCCAAAACGAACATTATATTCAACCAGTTTTGCTTTATTATTTTTTATCATTACTCCTGCATACAAAATACCTTGGTATGGAGATCCAAGATCTCGCATAGCTTTTAAAGTCGGTTCAATCATTTCTTGATCAACCTGTTTTTGTATTTCTTTAGTAAAGACAGGTGCAGGTGAGTATGCCCCCATGCCCCCAGTATTTGGTCCCGTATCTCCATCACCAATTCTTTTATGATCTTGTGCGCTAGATAGGGGGATATAATTAGTACCGTCGGTAAACACAAAATAGCTTGCTTCCTCTCCATCCATAAATTCTTCTATAACCAACTCACAGCCTGATCCAAATTTATCATTAAAAATATCATTAACCGCTAAAAGCCCATCATTAAGTGAAGTTGCAATAGTTACGCCTTTACCAGCCGCTAATCCACTTGCCTTTATTACCACTGGAAATGTATGATTTTTAAGGTAGTCACAAGCTAATTTTTTTTCTGTAAAGCTTTTATATGCAGCGGTAGGTATATTGTACTTTGAACAAATATCTTTCATAAATATTTTTGAACCCTCAAGACCTGCTGGAATCTTTTTAGGACCAAATGCCATGATCTTTTTGCTGTCAAGAAAATCTACAACTCCATTAACAAGAGGAACTTCAGGACCAACTACAACTAAATCTATTTTATTAGCTAAGCAAAAATCATATAAAGTATCAAAATTATTAATATCAAAATTATGTACCTCAGCTATTTTGGATATTCCATAATTTCCAGGTGCACAAAATAACTTAGACAATTGGTCACTTTTAGCTATGGAAAAACATAAAGCATGTTCTCTTGCACCATTTCCTAAAACTAAGATATTCATAATATTTTTTTTAGACTATTTAATATGATAATATATATTAGATTATATTAAAAAAATGACCAAAGAAAATATACCAGAGTATTCAGTAACTGAATTATCAACTGCCTTAAAAAATACAATTGAAGATAAATTTGGCTATGTTCGGATTAAAGGTGAATTGTCTGGTATTAACAACCATTCATCTGGCCATATTTACCTTACTTTGAAAGATGAAAATGCTGTAATTAATGGAATCATCTGGAGAAGCAGTGTTGCTAAAATAAAAATTCGTCCAGAAGAAGGTTTGGAAGTTATATGTACAGGAAAGATTAGCACGGGATACAATCCAGGGAGATATGCTGGAAGATCTAATTATCAGATAACTATAGATACTATGAAACCGGCTGGTGTAGGCGCTCTGATGGCCATTTTAGAAGAGAGAAAAGAAAAATTAAAATCTGAGGGCTTATTTGAAATCCATCACAAAAAAAGTATACCAAAATACCCATCAACAATTGGAGTAATTACATCTCCAACTGGTGCTGTGCTTCAGGATATTAAACACCGTGTTTCAGAGAGGTTTCCCTGTAATATAATTTTATGGCCAGTCCCTGTTCAAGGAAATGATGCGGCTGAATTAATTGAAAATGCTATTCGAGGATTTAATAAAATCGATAAAACTTCAAAAATTTCAAAACCTGAGGTTTTAATTTTAGCTAGAGGTGGAGGTAGTATAGAGGACCTATGGTGCTTTAATGAAGAAAGAATAGTGCGTGCAGTTTTTGATAGTAGCATTCCTCTAATTTCTGCGGTTGGACATGAAACTGATACAACTCTTGTGGACTATGTGTCAGACATAAGAGCTCCAACACCAACAGCAGCAGCAGAAATAGCAACCCCTTCAAAAGATATTCTATTTACAGAGCTAAATGAAAATGAGAATAGATTAAATTATAGTGTCAAAAATTTAGTTAATATAGCAAGAGAAAGAATTCTAAATATTCAAAAACTTTTTCCTGATCATAAAGAGTTATTCAATTTAAAATTAAATGAATTAAATAATTTAAAGCAAAGATTGCCATCGTCTTTGAAGATTTTCATTCAGAAAGAAATTTCAAATTTTCAGAATTCAGGGTCAAAATTAAACCTCAATATTTTAAAAGAAAAAATTAGAAACAATCAAAATTCATTACTAGGTATTTCAAATCAATTTTTGAATAACAATAAGAATAATTTCTTATCATATTCAAATAGAGTTAATTCAGCCAGCAAGCTTCTTGAAAGCCTAAGTTATAAATCAGTAATAAAGAGAGGCTTTGCAGTCATTCGGAATAGTTCAAATAAAGTAATTGGTAAAAAAACTGACATAATAAGAGATAATAAGTTAAGTATAGAAACAAAATTTGGTATAATTAAAGCTGAAATAAAAGATGAACAATAATAAAAAAATTTTAGCAGAAATAGTTCTTGATCATGGCAGCTTTCATTTTACAAAAAATGGAGATCATGTGCTATGTTCTATTACAAAAGAAATAATTCCGATTGAAGAACTAAAGTATTGGAATGTAGATAATCAGGAAGTATACGCTTCTCCTAAAATTGCATTACAAAGATATAAAGATCTAAATGAAATTTAAATTATTATTAGTTTTTATTAGTATTCTCTATTCAAATTTTGCTCACTCAAAAATTTTACCTAGCTCAATTTTACAGGGAGGGCTAGTAGTTGGTCAATTGGAAACAGGAGATACATTAAAACTTAACGGTAATAGTATAAAGCTAAGTAATGATAAGTATTTTGTCTTTGCAATTGATAGAGATGAAATTGGCCCTATGAACATTACCGTATTAGAAAATGATAAGATAATTTCAATTAATCAAATTAAAGTAATTAAAAGAGATTATGAAATTCAAAGAATTAATGGGCTCCCAAAAAAAATGGTCACACCAGATGAGGAAGTAATTAAAAGAATTATTGCTGACAATAAGATTATTGTTAAAGCTAAAGAGCTAGACTTAGATAATACATTTTTTAAAAAAAATTTCTTAATGCCTACTGATGGCATCATATCGGGTGTATTTGGAAGTCAGAGAATTTTGAACGATGTTCCTAAAAGTCCCCATAAAGGCTTAGATATTGCTGCACCAGAAGGTCAAACTATACTATCTACAAACGATGGCATAGTAACGCTAGCTGAAGATAATCTCTATTATACTGGAGGAACAATAATAATTGATCATGGGCATGGAGTTAAATCAATTTATGCTCATATGTCTTCTGTAGATGTTGTCGCTCAACAAAAAGTAAGTAAAGGTGAAATGATTGGTAAAGTTGGCTCAACTGGTAGATCAACTGGCCCACATTTACATTGGGGTGTAATGTGGTTTAATCAGTATGTTGATCCACAACTTTTAGTTAATCAATAGGCTTAACTTGTCCAATTCCATTCATCGTATTCTATTTCCATCTATCATGGAGCCAAAAGTATTGACCGGGATCTTCAGTAATTTTTTTTTCAAAAAAATAGTTTATTTCATTAGTTATATCTTGAATATTTTTTTTAGTATCATCAAGATCCTCAATATTTAACGGGCTAAAGAATTCAACTTCAAAATTGGACTTATTTTTTCTTTTCACCCAAGCTAGATATATTTTACATTTATTTTTTAATCCAAGTTGTGCAGGTAGACTGGTAGTTTTAGACTTGATATTAAAGAAATTACTTTCTATTCCTGTTGTAAGTCGTAAATCAGATAAGAGAGCTAATGAATTTCCATTGTTAAAATCATTAATAATATTTTTAGTACCTACCATATTTTTTTCATAACATGTAACACTAAACTTATTTCTTAATTTATTGATAATTTTTTTTGAATAGGGATTATTAGGTTGTCTTACAATACCAGAAATTTTATCTGAATTTTTTCTACATGCAATTCCCATTATTTCCCAATTTGCATTATGAGATGATACTAATATTTTTTTTGTTGATGTATCAAAAAAATCTCTTGAATGTTTATTATCAACTATACTAATACGGTCATTTTTTTTTGATGCTAATTTAGAAAAGTGCGAATATTCAGCTGCAACACGTCCAAAATTTGACCATATTTCATTATTTATTTTGTCGTACCAATTACTATCTTTATCTGGAAAAGCTTTTTCTAAATTATTTCTAATAATCTTATTTACAGAAAGAAATGGTCCAATTGATTTTGTAATAAATGAACCTGTACTACTTGAAATATCTATTGGTAAAATTTTAAAAAATAAATATACAATATTTATTAAAATTCCTTCAACTGGATACTTTACAAAAACCTTAATAAATTTTTTTATCATTCTTATTTTAAAATAGTTTCAATAAATTGTTCTTTATCTTTTATCTCTAAATTAATAGGAAACTGTTTAATTTTATCTTTATAATTATCATCAATTCGAACCCAATCTTTAGCTGTTGTATAAATTTCATGACCATCTTTAATTGCATCATCAACAATAGCTTTAATTTCATTTTCACTAAAATGATAATGATCTGGAAAACTAATCTTTTTTATTAAATTAAATCTATAATTCTCTAAAGTCTGAAAAAATCCGTCATTATCTCCAATTCCACTAAATGCAACTATGTCTCTATTATTGCCATCTATTTCACCGATAATCTCAGCTTTAAAAAATCTATTATTATATTTAGATGATATATTTGTTTTATCTTCACCAAGAATTAAGAATATATAATCCTTGTTGATAGCAGATGAAATATTCTGTCTGAGAGGACCAGATGGTAGTAAAAATTTATTGCCAAATCCTCTTCTTCCATTAATAGCAATAATGCTTTTTGATTTATTGATTGAACTATCTTGTAATCCATCATCTAGAATGATTATATCTGGTTTTTCATTCTTTATAATCGTATCTATTGCATCTTTTCTATCTGAACAAATATAAGTTACACCTACTTTTGCGTAAAGTAGCGCTTCATCTCCTGTATCAATTACAGAATGCTTAGTTTTATCAACTTTAATAGTACCTTTTAATTTTCCTTTATAACCTTTTAGCAGGACTACAACTTTTTTTTCTGGAAGCATCTTAATTATAGCTAAAGTAATCGAAGTTTTACCTGAACCTCCTACAACAATATTTCCTATGCATATAATGGGTACTTCGAAACTATGTGTTTTTCTAAAATATGCTCTTATATTAAAAACTAAAAGATACACAATTGATAAAGGTAATAATAAAATAGAAATAATTCTAAATATAATATTTCTACTATACCAGATGTTCAAAAATGATTTATTTAAAAATTTATAGATCATTGTTAAAAATATTAGAATTAAGATGATGCATCGTATCTTTAAGAATATCAGATGCCTCTAAATTAATTTTTTTCATCAATTCATCTTCATCAGGAGATGGTGCATCGTAACATTTCATTAGTTTTACCTGAAGCTGCCTAGAGTTATCTACTAGCTCAGTAATAGAAAGGTGACCCAATGTTTCATAGACTTCTAGAAAATTTTCTACATACTTGCCATGAAATATATTATTACAAAAATATGCAGCTTCTATTGGATTTTGTCCTCCATGAGGCACAAAGCTACCTCCGATAAATATAAAATCTGCTAATTTATAAAACATGCCCAATTCTCCAAATGTATCTGCGAGATAGATATCAGTACTTTGATCAATTTGTCCATTTGCAGACCTTATTACTACTTTTGAATTAGACATTTGATCTAATAATTTACTTCTATTAGGATGCCGAGGAACAATTATTGTTATAAATTCCTGCTTCAATTCTCTTATCTTATTAGTTATTTCTGAAATCATTTTTTCTTCGCCAAGATGGGTGCTGGCGGCAAGAAAAACTTTTCTACCTTTAAACATTTTTTTTAGCTCATTATAAGCATCTTCTTTAACTTCAAACTTATTAGAACTAAATTTAAGGTTTCCAGTATAATATGTATTGTTAATACCAAGTTTTTTGTAAAAAAAAGAACTTTCTTGATTTTGAGTTAGACATAAATCAAAACTTTTAAAAATTAATTCTGAGGACTTTTTAAATCGTAACCACTTATTGTATGAATTTAAAGTCATTCTTCCATTGATGATTGCTAGCTTTATTTTCATTTGTTTTATTTGTAAAATTAAGTTTGGCCAAATCTCCGATTCAACAAATATTGCATGAGTCGGTTTCCAATGTTTTAAAAATCTTGCATTAAATAAAGGGATATCTAAGGGTAAATATTGGTGTACTGTTTTAGAACTAAGTTTTTTCATTACTATTTTTGCAGCACTAGTAGTTCCTGTAGTTAATAAGATTTGGCTTATTGATTTTGTATTTTCTAATTTATTGATAATTGGCAATATTGAGAGACTTTCCCCAACACTAGCTGCATGTATCCAAACGAGATTACCATCCTCTCGGTTCACACTTGCTTTGCCGTAACGCTCTTTAAATCTATTAGGGTCTTCCTTATCTAGCTTAATTCTTCTTCTAATATAGAATCCTGTGAAAGGAATTAATAACACTGATATTGCATAATAAATCTTGAGGAGCATAGCTACGAGTCTATATGATTTGTAGCAATCTCTGTAATATTTATTAGACTCTTTTCTAGAGTTTCTTGCTGTACTGAAGTGTCTATTTTATTGATTATTGTATCTAACGGATCACCCCATACTATACATATTTTATTGAATGGCTTTGGTATAATAAATTTATCCCATGTATTTAGAACCCACTTTTTTTTATAAGCTAGTGCCATTGGAAGTATTTTTTTATTACTAATTCTTGAAATATTAATCGTTCCTTCACTTACTTTATGTCTCGGCCCCCTTGGGCCATCTGGAGTAATACCAATAGAAACATTACCTCTTAATGTTTTGATAATTTTCCTTATACTGGAAATAGTATTTTTCTCTTTTTCCTTGTTGGGATTGTTTGTTGATCCACGAATAGAATTAAAGCCATGATATTTTATTAGGTCAGCAATAATATCTCCATCCTTATGTTTAGAGATTAAAATATCAATTCTTTTTTTAGTTTGCCATGTGAGTGGCGAAAGTAGGAGATGGTCGTGCCATAAAGCATAAATAAAAGACTCATTTTCTAGAATTAACTTATCAAAACTAGTTTTATTAATAAATATTTTTTTTGAAGATACGTAAACAATATAAACA
>CAJJAN010000028.1 GCA_905182145.1 uncultured Pelagibacteraceae bacterium | reverse complement strand
TGTCCTAAAACTTTACCTTTATTAGGTCCATTTTTTACAGTGTAACCTGAAGTTCCATTAGCATTAGTGTCCACTGCCTTAACAAGAACATTATTTATCATTCTCTCACGTTTTTGCTTGGCTTGATTTCGGCTAAAACGAGATAAAATTGCGTGCATTCTTTGCATCATACAACATCTCCTTAGTTGTTAGTTTTAACCTACTTTTAACCGATGTAGATCGGTCACTTTTTAACCATGTGAAATGGTATATAAAATAATAATAGATATTCTTAATTGTGGCAATCTTCTATAATTTAAAAAGACTCAATAAAATCAGATATTTAAAGAATTATCTTAACGGCTTATCTATTGAAAGATTTTGCTCATTAATTTTTTCACGATAAAAAATGTAGATGCCACCTACAACAATTATTGCAATGCCAACATAACTCCGGAATGTGATTACTTCACCCCAAATTAGTCGGCCATAAATTATAGCCCAGACAAGGAGAATATATTCAAATGGTGCGACTATAAATGGCTTACCAAGCCTGTATGCGTTTAGAGTAAATACAAAAGCTACAGCTGCAGTAGTACCTATTAGAATCATTATTAACATGTTGTTGTTAAGAGAAAAGTCCCAAGACCTAAACATAAAATCCATTGCCCTGTTATCAATATTTTGAAAACCAAGGCTTATTCCTATTAAGGAAAAAATTGGACATAAAATCATAGCCATTAAGTAAAAATGAAAAGTTTGTGAATAAACTGAGTCTTTATCGGAAGTTTTTTTAATCATTATCATTGCAGATGCATAGGCTAGTGCACACAATACTGGCATCAACATATAATAATTAAACCCTTTTAAATTTGGATCGACTATTATGATAACTCCTATGAATCCAAATCCTACTGTGAGCCATCTTCGAATACCAATATCTTCTTTTAGAAAAAATTTTGATAATACCGTTACAAAAAATGGACTTGTAAAAAATAGTGATGTTGCAATTGCAAAAGGCATGTTTGCTAGTGCAACATAAAATAAAGCAAATCCCAGTAAAAATAATATTGTTCTTAATATTGTTAGCATTGGATAGTATGATGAAAATATAATTGGTATTTTCATATATTTTAGATAAATGCATAATAACGAGGTCCCAACGATACTTCTTATAAATAAAATTTGAAATGCTGAGATTTCGTCTGATAAAATTCTAATTAGTACATCCTGCAAAGAAAATATAGTCATACCAATTAGAATGCAGACTATTGATAGAGTATTATCACTTAGTTTAGACATAGAATTTTAAAAAAAAATTTACTACTTGGAGTAAAACTTCATCGATGGATCTTGAAGTTTATTATATTTAATGTCAAACCAATCTTTAATGTAATTCTGATAATTTTTCCAAGGTGCTTTATTTCCTTGCTTAGGGAACAAATGCTTAGCTCGTTGTATGTAACCAGAAGAGAAGTCTGCAGCCAACCAATCTTTATCCTCTTCAACATTAGATGGAATTTTAGGAGAGCAATATTTGTAGCTCTTTTTATCCATTAAATTAATCAGTCTACAGGCGTATTGAGAAGTTAAATCTGCTTTTAGAGTCCAGGATGCATTTAAGTAACCAAATGTGCTTATAAAATTTGGTACATCACTAAACATCATACTTTTATAGGTCATAGTAGAAGATATTTCGACTGTTTTACCATCAACAATAAGATCCACTCCACCTAATAATTTTAGATTTAAACCTGTAGCAGTAACTATTAAGTCTGCATCCAATTCTTTTCCTGATTTTAATTTAATCGAATTACTTGTAAAATTACTAATCTCATCAGTTACAACTGATGCTTTATTTTCTTTTATACTAAGAAAAAAATCTCCATTAGGCACCAGACACATGCGCTGTTCCCAGGGATTATAACTAGGTGTAAAATTTTTTTTAATTTCATCATCTGATAAATATTCTCTTATTCTGTTCAGTAGAAATTTCTTCATGTATTTTGGGAACTTTCGACACTGAGTATAAATCCACTGCTGCACTAAAACATTTCTAAATCTAGTTAAGGCATAAGATAGTTTTGATGGCAATATAGCTTTTAGTATATTTGAAAACATATCCTCATCTGGATAAGCAACTATATATGTAGGTGATCTTTGGAGCATTGTTACTTTACTAGCTTTTTTTGCTATCTCAGGAACTAAGGTTACTGCAGTAGCACCACTTCCTATAATAACTACCTTTTTATTATCATAATCAACTTCTTCTGACCATTTTTGGGGATGAACTATTGAACCATTAAAGTTTTCAATACCTTTAAATTCTGGAGTGTAGCCTTTATCATAACTATAATATCCACTGCACATAAATAGAAACTTACAGCTAATAATTTCTTCTTTGTTTGTAATAGAATTAAACAAAGTTATTTTCCAAATTGCTTTTTCAGTCGACCACTCGGCTTTTATTAGAGATTGATTATAATTAATATTTTCTTCCAATTCATGCTCACTAACTGTCTCTTTTAAATAGTTCATGATTGAGGGTCCATCAGCTATAGCTTTGCGCTCTTTCCAAGGTTTAAATGAAAACCCAAGTGTAAACATATCTGAGTCTGACCTAATACCCGGGTATTTAAATAAATCCCATGTACCACCAATAGCACTTCTTTTTTCAAAAATTTTAAAGCTTTTATTTGGACACTTCTTTTTTAAGTGAGACGCAGCGCTAATGCCAGAAATTCCAGCGCCGATTACTGCAACATCGATGTATGTTTCCATTTAATCTATTTTCCTAACAGATATCTCAACTGCATCATAAATATTACCTCTGTATTCCAGATTTGATTCTATATTATTAGATGCATAAAAATTTACATCCCTAACATGTTTGAAATATTCAGTCATTTGATCTCGGAACAATCCCACATTATCAGCAAAAATAACAGTATCTTTTTTTACAAGGCCTGCTTCCTCTAATAAGATTAGATCAGGCAAATATCTCTTTTTTGCATGATCAATGAAAATTAAATCGAAAGGTAGGTTAAAATTGTTAATAGCATCTTCCGCCCTACTTTCAATAAAGGTAATTTTGTTACTTAATCCAGCATATTCGACAATTTGAGTGGCAATTCTAATTGAGTTTGGATCGGGATCAATACTAATTAAAGTATCGTTTTTACCAATAGTCATTGCAATTAAAATTGCTGAGTATCCAACAAATGACCCAAGTTCTAATATTTTTTTTGATTTATGTGTCTCAATGCAGTCCTTAAGAATAGCTCCTTTCTCAGGGCCTACATTCATTAGAAATCTTTTTCTTTCTAACGATCCATTCATTGCATAGCTATCAATTGTATCTAAAACAGATTTAGGGTTTTTATGTATCGCATGCTTTATTACATAATCTAAGACAGATTCCATTTTTAGATTAGTCATTTTTATTTTCCAAGCTTGCTGAGCCCCAATAGTGATAACTAAGAAATTTTGGACCCGGTATATACATACTGTTCAACTCTGATAACTCAAAGCCTGAATTTTCAATCACAATTGGTATATTGACATCTAGTTGACAGCCTCCTGCAATTCTTTTTTGAATCGGATTAAGTCTCTTTTGCCATCTATATATATTACCATCTGGGGCCTTACCATGTTCAGAGAAAATTAATTTACCATTAGACTTAATGACTCTTTTAATTTCAGTTAAGGCCATTGATAAATTTGAAATTGAACACATAGTATATGTACTAATAATGGTATCAAACATATTATCTTCAAACGGTAATTTTTCTGCTGAAATATTTTGAATATTTAAAGAAATATTATTTTTCTGTGCATTTATTTTTGCTTTATTTAATAGAATGCTATCTGGCTCTACTGCAAAAACTTCAGATACCTTTGATTGATTATAATACTTAAAATTTAATCCTGAGCCAATTCCTATTTCTAAAACTCTACCTATTGCCTTTGGTATTATTTTTTTTCTCTGTTTAGATATAGGTTTTGCTTGCATTGCCCAATTTATTAGATGTGGGCAGACATATTGGTTATAAAGTCCCTGAATCACTTCTTCAGTCCAAGTCTCTCATGAATATTTTTATCTGATGTGCTGTATCGGAAAAGAAGATTTTCATCTGGCTTTGCTCTTTTAAATGCTTGCTGTGCAGCTAAGGCCGCCTCGTGAAAACCTGAAAGAATAAGCTTTAATTTGCCTGGATAAGTAGCAATATCACCCATGGCAAATATACCATCATGATTTGTCTGAAAATTTTCTGTGTTGACTAATATTTGCTTATCACTTAACCCAAGGTCCCAATCATTAATTGGTCCTAGCTCATTTTTTAGTCCATGAAAAATTAATATATCATCACAATCCAATATTTCAATTTCACCATTTTTATTTTTAATAGTAACATTTGCTATCTTGTCACTTCCATTTACATCAGCTAATTGGTTATTGGTGTATAGAGTAACTTTATTATCTTTCACCAACTTATGCATCAAAGATACAGTATGTTCAACCGCTCTAAAGTCTTCACGTCTATGTACTAAGTAAATATGTTTTGCTATTTTAGAAAGCTCAACTGTCCAATCTAACGCTGAGTCTCCTCCTCCAAAAATTGCAACAGTTTTATCCTTATAAACTTCTTTGTTTGGAATTGAGTATGCAACTCCTTTATCTTCAAATTTAAGTACATTTTCAATCGGTGGTTTTCTTGGTTCAAAAGATCCTACGCCACCAGCAATAAAAATGTTGGGAGTTAAAAATGTTTGTCCTAATGAGGTTTTAGCCTCCCAATTGTCACCTACTTTTTTTAACGTTTCTATTCTTTGATTTAGATGTATTGGTGTTTTAAAGGGTTCAATTTGTTTCGTTAAATTGTCAACTAGAGACTGGCCTGTACATACTGGAAGTCCCGGAATATCATATATTGGTTTATCTGGATAAAGTTCAGCACATTGTCCACCTATTTTATCTAGATTATCTACAACTTCAGATTTTAAGCCTAAAATACCTAATTCAAATACAGCAAACAGACCAACTGGACCCGCCCCTATAACTAAACAATCTGTTTTAATGTGATCTGTCATTTGTCTATTATTTATTATATGATATTAAATAATAACATCGATAAAAATTACAATGCTTCTAATTAAAAAATATACCATATACAGCCTAGTAATAATAGCTATAGCGGCTATTTTTACCTACGTTTCAATTCCTATCTATAAAAATATTGTAACTATAAAAAATGATATTTGGACTACTATTCCATCCGCAGGAGATCCAAAGAGAAGTGTTTACACTAGAGCTTTTATATCAACTCAAGGTCTATTTGCCTTATCAAAACCTGAGTCTGTTTATTTTGAAGCCAATAATGATATTGAGGAAATTTCTTTAAATGGATCGCTATGCTATATCCTTAGTGGCAATGAAATTCAGAGTGCCTCTATAATTCCTCGTTGGTGGAGCTTGACTATATATAATAATGATGGCTACTTAGTTGAATCGACTGAAAAGCAATATTCTTACAATAGTGAAAATATTATTTATAATTCCAACGGTGAGTTTGAAGTATATTTGGGCCATCGTCCAAATAAAAATATATCAAATTGGCTTAAGACTCCTACAGAAGATTTATTTTCAGTAGTATTAAGAGTTTATCAGCCAGGTGAAGAATTCTTTTCAAATCTAAGTAGAGTTGACCTACCAATAGTTAAGAAAGTTGACTGCTAATGGTTAAAAATTACTTTAAAAAAAGTTTAATTCTTATTGTCTTTGGATTTATTTTGCATTTATTTTTCGTTAATTATTTTCATGTTGGAATGCTATGGATCTTTGATAGAGCATCGGGAGCAAATGAATCCGTAAACACTGTTTTGCTTCATACTGATACTGCCAATTCAGATTCAAGGGGATTAAAAAGACCAAGCTCAGATATCATGTATTCAATCTGTACTTATGATGTGCAATATAAACCATTAGTAATAACGTCATCAATTCCAGATAGCTATTGGTCAATTTCTTTTTATTCAGATAACACTGATAACTACGTTACCTTAAATGACCATGACATTGAAAATGATTATTTAAAAGTGTATCTAGTTGGTGTTAATTCTGAGCCTAAAAAAGTTAACAATGGAACTGTAGTAGTTTCTCCTTCTGATACAGGTTACGCTTTGGTTAGAATGTTTATTGGCAATGGAGAGAATTTACAAAATCTTAAGAATATTCAAAAGTCTCTAAGTTGCGTTGAATACAATGATAACTAAAATTGTTTTTCGGGAATATTTACAATAAGTCCATCAAGATCATCATTAACTGTAACTTGACAACTTAATCTGCTGTTGTCTTTAACTTCAAAAGCAAAATCTAGCATGTCTTCTTCGCCATCTTCTTTTTGAGGTATTTTTTCAAGCCACGCATTATCAATATAAACATGACAGGTTGCGCACGCACATGCTCCACCACAATCAGCATCAATACCAGGAATCTTATTTTTTGTTGCACCTTCCATTATAGTTAAACCGTTAGGAATATCTATTTCATGCTCGGTACCAGAATGTTCTATAAATTTAATTGTCGGCATATGCTTTGTGTGGATACCTATTTAATGTTTAATATCATAAGATCAATTAAATAATAATAAATGAGATGCATTATTGCAAAAAAGCGCTAAAGAAAGTAATAATAATACCTTCTTTAACGCTTTTTCTAGGGCCGGTCGAACCCCACGCATGAAAAATGCGACGGAAACATGATAGGTGCAAAAAAATGTTTGAAATATCAATAATTTACTAATTTTTTAAATAAACATGATTATAAACACCTTATCAACAAGTTATCTTCAACTTATTAACAGACTTGTCTTGTTATGATACCAAAGCCCTATTTGCTCTTTATAGGAGAGGCTCCAGATGAATTAGCAATTAAAACAGCTTCGGGTGTTTATGAGTGGCGTCCAGAATGGTGCGCAGCCCAATATGCATATAGTGAAGCAAAATTTCACTTAGATCTTCCAATCATTGATTTTGAAACAGCGACTGCAAAAGGAATAAAAACAATGGTCATAGGTGTAGTAAATGCTGGTGGCATAATGTCTGAAAAATGGAAGCAAACAATCATTAAGGCTATTCAATCTGGATTAAATATTGCAAGTGGAATGCACACTCGCTTAAAAGATATACCTGAAATTAAAGATGCTGCTGAAAGAAATGATATAAGTTTATTTGATCTAAGGTTTAATGAACAAACTTTTTCTACTGGCAAGGGGATAAAGCGTTCTGGAAAAAGGCTGTTAACTGTAGGTACTGATTGTTCAGTGGGTAAAAAATATACTGCACTAGCTATTGAAAAAGCTATGCTTGATAATGGATTTGATGTTGAGTTTAAGGCAACTGGACAAACGGGTGTACTAATTGCTGAACAAGGTATTGCAATTGATGCAATCGTTTCGGATTTTATATCTGGTGCAGTTGAATGGCTAACTCCAGATAATAAACTAAATCACTGGGATATAGTTGAGGGTCAAGGCTCATTATTTCATCCATCATTTGCCGGAGTATCTCTTGGCTTACTTCATGGAAGTCAAGCTGATGCAATTATAGTATGTCATGAACCTACCAGGAAAAATATGCGTGGTGTAGAAACACCTCTACCTTCAATCAAGGATTGTATTGATGAAAATATTAGGCTTGGTAAACTTACTAATCCAAATATTCAATGCATAGGTATAGCTTTAAATACCTCTAATATGAGTACGGATCCTGAAGAATTAAAAAATGAAATTTCAAAGTTGCATGGGGTGCCGTGTTTTGATCCACTAAAAGACGATCTATCAAATATTATAGTTAAATTAAAGAGTATTTAAATTAATGAAACTTAACTTGGAAAAGAAGTGTTGGCCCTTAAACCAATCCTTTAATATTTCTCGTGGTAAGAAAACTGAGGCTCTAACTGTAGAGGTCAATCTGACTAATAATGGTCATTTAGGTAAGGGTGAATGTGTCCCATACAGTCGTTATAATGAAAGTGTTGAGTCAGTTTGCAATCAGCTTGAAAATATAGCATTAGATATAGAAAATGGCACAATAGATAATAATAATTTACAAGATCTGATGTTACCTGGTGCAGCAAGAAATGCACTGGATTGTGCCTTGTGGGATTTAAAATTTAAAGAAAACCTTAAAACTTCATGGAATTTTTTTAATATACCAAGACCTGGGGCAATTAAGACTTGTTACACAATAGTTTTAGATGAACCAAAAAAAATGGCGCTTGATGCAAAGCTGCACTCTAATTATCCAATACTAAAAGTAAAAGTAAATGAAGAGAGTTTGAAAGAGAGTATGCTGGCAATAAGAGATGTTGCAACAAATCCAAAAATTATTCTGGATGCCAATGAAGGTTTAACAGTTCGCTCTCTTGACAAGTTATTAAATTTTCTTTTAGAAATGGATGTATCATTAATGGAGCAACCAGTTAAATCCTCTGAAGATGGTGATCTAGAATATTTAAATACTTCCATACCACTGTGTGCAGATGAATCATTTCATAATTATAGAGATATGGAAAATATTTTTAAACGTTACGACTATATAAATATTAAGTTGGATAAAACTGGTGGGTTAACTGAAGGATTGAAAATTGCCCAAAGGGCCAAAAAACTTAAAAAAGGAGTTATGGTTGGTTGTATGGTGGGTAGCTCTTTATCTATGTTGCCAGCTTTAATGTTACATGAGTATGCTGACTATATTGATCTTGATGGTCCCTGTTTCTTAAAAAAAGATCAGGAGAATGGTTTAGTTTATGAAGAAGGATTATTAATGTTGCCTGAAAAAGCTTGTTGGGGTGGATAATTATTTTTCAGCTTTAGGTGTAAATATTTTTTTACCATTATACATACCAGTGGTCATATCTACATTATGAGCAAGTCTCATTTCACCTGAATCTTTATCTTCAACAATTTTTTCAATAGGTAGGCTCTGATGAGCTCTTCTCATGCCTCTGCGTGAATTTGAAATCTTACTCTTTGGAACTGCCATAATTTAATCCTTATAATTTTGTTGGGTTAGGAGCGTCTCCATAAACTTTTTCGGGATCAAATACTTTTTTATGACCCAAACTCTCTAACTCAGCTTTATTCTGGTTATCTTCTAATTTAATTTTACGATAAAAACAAGACTTATAGCC